>DAIDJX010000052.1 GCA_027451165.1 Prolixibacteraceae bacterium
ACGTATTTAGAATTTTACATGTTTATGTTTGGCAGATAACCCGTCATACAATCTTTATAAATTGATCATTTTGTATAAAATTTATCATTACCCCATTTTGGTCACAAACGTTGGTTTCCATATTATGGGGCGAATGTTTATTCGCCCCAACGATTTCGACAATGCCGTGTATATGGTTTGGCATAATGATGAATTCGTGTAATGACACATCCGGAAAATGGTCCGGAATTTCCAACCAACATTCCCGGGCAATAAAACCAATTTCATTCAAAATCATTTCCCCATCGGCAACATTTCCAAATAAGCACGCCCTGTTTTCGCAGCATATTGTAATAAAATACAACCCTGTATCGGAATAATCGTATTCCTGTAACCGGATGGAATGGCGGTGGTGAATATTGTGATTGTAAAGGGTCATACGTCTGTGTGAAATCGGATATGACCACTAAATTACTGATTCTTTTTACATTATTACCCAAATTTCCATTTGAAAAACAATCAGCTTTCAATAATTTTCCTTAGCCTGAGACACAAATCCTTCAGCCCTTCCGGTGTTTCTCCTCCGGGTTGTTCGATGGTGGTCCAGCCGTTATAGCCGATCTGGTCCAGGGCTTTCATCACCGCCGGCCAGTCGACGTCCCCTTCCGTCAGTTTCACATTGAAGCCGGCTCTTTTCCCCTGGGTATCCGCCAGTTTGGTGCTGTATTCCTTGATGTGTACCTTTGAAATCCTTGTTCCCAGAATTTTGATCCATTGTTCCGGCCACCCCAGGAACAGGATATTGCCGCAATCGAAATAGAATTTCACCTGTTTGCTGTTGAACTGGTCCACATAGCGGGCGGCTTCCATCGGACTGAGCAGGAAGTTGTTCCACACGTTTTCGATGGCGATTTCGACTTTCAGTTTTTCCGCCAGGGGAATTACTTTTTTGATCTCTTCCACCGAACGGTTCCAGCAATCGTCGTAACTGACCTCTTTGCTCACCCGGCCTGGCACCAGCAGGATGGTTTTTGCCCCATAAGCAGCGGCATCTTCGATGGTGGTTTTCAGGGCATCGATTCCCTGAGCCCGGACAGCAGGATCGGGATGGGACAGGGGATATTTGCCATGTAAAGATCCGCAAACACTGGGGATGGCAAGACCGGTTTCTTTGGCAGCTTTCAATATCTCTTCCCTGTTGAGGTGGCTGTAAACTTCTACCCCGTCAAATCCAGCCGCTTTGGCGGCACGGAATTTATCAGCAATCGTCTCCCCAACGCCGAGACTGCCCCACATGATACCCCTGCTAAGGTTACGGTCAGGCACTAAGGTTGGATGTGAAAATCCTTCAAAGCCTGACAGTATTGCTGTGGCTCCCAATAAGGTTGTACGGGTGAATGTTCTGCGGTTCATGTTATTAAATATATAACAATCAAATAAATTAGTTAATTTTTGATTTACCTCACCCCTTTATCCCCTCTCCACTCTGGAGAGGGGGCAGGGGGTGAGGTCTATACCACCGGAGGCGCCGGTTCATTTCCGATGATCGGCGGAACTTCCGGAATCCCCGGGACCGGTCCGAACGCGTAGGCTTTTGGTCCCAGGTACAGTTCTGAGTTAAGCACTTCTTCCCAGGTGACATCTTTACCGGTATAGGCCGACATGCGCCCCATGATGGTCACCAGGGTGGAATTCACCTGGGCTTCCCCGTCATTTATGGCAGTGCCGGACCGGATCGCGGTCACCAGGTTGATGTGTTCCTGAACAAAAGGATTGGTCACTTTCCAGGTGGTATCGGTACTTCCTTCTTCAGGATGAGGGTATTTCCAGATTTCATTTCCCATGAGATCGGTCAGGATGCCCTTGCAGTCGGCATAGCCTTCGGTGCCGGAAATCAGTTGTTTGGTCAGGTTGCTGCAACCGCTGATCTGGCGGGCGGCACAGTGGGTGTGCATGCCGTTGTCGTACACATATTCTATGCTGAAGAAATCATACTGATCACCGTTCACCCGGCGTTGTCTGCCTCCCCAGCCAATGGCTTTCACCGGAAGCTTCTGTACAAACCAGTTCATGACGTCAATTTCATGGATAAACTGTTCCACGATGTGGTCGCCTGATAGCCAGCAGAAATTGGCCCAGTTGCGGATCATGTATTCCATTTCGGTCCATTTGGGATTACGGCTGCGGTACCACAGTGATCCCCCGTTTCTGATGATGTGGGCGCCTGTAATTTCCCCGATTTGCCCGCTGGCAACCCTTCGCCAGGTTTCCGCAAAATCTTTCTGAACCCTGCGGATGGTTCCGCTGACCACACATAGGTTCATCTGTTTGGCCCTTTCTACGGAAACCATGACCGAGCGGGCCCCCACCGGATCGACGGCGCAAGGTTTTTCCATGAAAACATGTTTCCCGGCTTTAATCGCCGCTTCCACATGGGCCGGACGGAAATGGGGAGGAGTGCACAGCAGGACTACATCTACCCCGGAGTCGATCACTTTTTCAAAACTGTCAAATCCGACAAAACACTTTTCATCGGCGATTTCGACGCTTTTTTGCTTTTTTAGCTCTGCCCGGCAATTGTCAATTTTATCCTGGAAAACATCTCCCAACGCGATAATTTCAAGGCCGTTGCCGGCATCAAGGAAATTGATGGCAGCCCCGGTTCCCCGTCCTCCGCAGCCGATCAGTCCAGCCTTCAGCGGCCTTCCGTCGGGCGCTTTTTCCAGGAAAGGGGGTAAAGCCAGTTCCGGTTTTTTGTTTGGTGACCCGCTGCAGGCGGTCAGCAACGATCCTGACCCGATAAGGCCCAAGGTTCCGGCTGTTCCCGTTTTCAGAAAGTCACGCCGGTTAAAAGGATGTATGGTTTCCATATTTTTTTTATTGGTTTGAAGTTCGCAAATTAGTAATAAAATTGGTTCATGTGACCTGAAGCGGAATAATCTGAAATCATTTAGCCTGGGTACTACCAATCATCTCCATCAGCGTAGTCATATCGTCCAGTACCTCCGTAATACTTTTGCCCCCGGTCATTTCCCTGATCTGCCGGGAAGTGGTAAGAGGGTCAGCGTCCCCTTTGCCGAATTTCTCCAGAACCCCAAAAATTTTCCTCCAGTGCTGGTTGACCTTTTGAAGGGCGGCGGCATTCGGGCCACCGGCATTGGCCAGTTTACTGAGGTTGCCAAGCAGTTTGGTCTGCATGTCTTTGGCAGACCCCCTGCACACTTCCTGTAGTTTTTCATACACGGTGAGGGATTCATCGTTCATCATGTGCCAGTTTTTGAAGCGGGTCACGTCCACCGCCTGCTGGGTCCACAGTTTGGAAACGGCGCCGGGATTTCCGCTTAACCAGGCCAGGTCTTTGTACGCCTCCGGATGAACACTGGTCGTGACGGTTTCCCAGGAGCGGATAGCGCTTCTACCGGTTACCTCTTTATAGGCCTGGTTCCAGGATGCCTGGGCTTCTTTCTGCCACTGCTGCAGGGTAGCTTTGCTTCCGTTTTTCGTCAGGGTACCGGCAATTTGTTCATCAAGACCGATGTCATAATCCATCCCGGAGGTTCCGGCGCTGGAGGCATTCCGGAATTCCTTCAGCGGTGTTTTACCCCATCCTTTTGCCTGCATGGCGGCGTGAAATTTTTCCTGTGTCTTCTGATGGATCAGATCCAGATCCTCGGTGAAGATTTTCCGGGTGTGGTAATCCCCTTTATATTTCAGAAAGTTCTTGGCATGCATATTTTCGTGAATGGCGGCCGTTTGGGATTCCCTGGCGGCCAGTGCCTGTTTCAGTTTTTCGGAAGCGCCCCTTTCCCCTTTCTGAACGGCCACCCGCAGCCGGATTACCTCACCTTCCGTTCGCTGGAGATTTTTCACCAGGGCCTCTCCCTGCTGGCGGGCCTGGTTGAATCTGGCCAGTTCAAATGTTTCCTTTGAAGAGTTGCCCGGAAATTTTCCTGCGGCGGTAATGGTTTTGGCCAACCCAAACTGAATGGCTTTGCCGGTTACATAGCTGATGGCTAAATTTTCACCCGCCTGTTTCCACCCTCCGGCCTGGTATCCCTGGAAAGCCTGAACGGCGAGGAAGGAAGGCATGGAATAGGTGGAAGCTGCCCGGGTGATCCCTTCGACCATTCCTCCATCCCAGGCGCCGGTTCCCCCCTGGTAGGCGACATTCAGCCAGGGGCCTGCTACCAGTGAAGTAGCCATCATCCCGCCATCAGCAGCCATTTTTATCCGGTTGGCCCAGTCAAGACCTACCTGGGCAGCTTCTTCCTCTCCTTTGGCCACATCCCGGGCAGCTCTGGCTTCCACCTGCTTCATCAACATAGCCGCGATCTGTCTGACTTTGGCCGCATTGCTGTTCATGATTTCAGACGAGGTTATCTGCCGGGAGATAAATTCTCTGGCCTGATCTGCTTCTGCAGGCGGCAATAAACCGGCCAACCGTTGCAATCCGGAGGAACAACGCTGAAATTCTTCCATCCGCATCTGCTCCGTTCTGATTTTTTCAATGAACTGACCACGGGCAAAATCATCAAAAGAAGAACGGGTGTGGACATATTGTCCGGTAAGGATCGATTTTTTCATGTCTTCTTCCGTAATCGCCTCTGTCTCTGCATTCATGATCTCATATTGAAGTTGTGCACGCCTGACAGGATCGGTCTCTTTCGATAATTGCTCCCTGTTCTGTTTAATGCTTCCGCGGATAAAGGCAATATTGCCTTCAATCTCCGCCACCCTGTAATTTTTGGCCCGTGCTGTGATGTCATCAGGGGAAACCGTGGCACCATCACCGACCCACCGGTATGACAGAGTTATGTTTAAATGGGAACCGAACAAATGAAGCCAGGCAGTTTCGGAATCCATGGTCAGTACCTTCATGTCGGCCGGAATGGCAGGATTGTACATTTCAAGCAAATTATATTCCGTGAGGGGTATGTCCAGCGGTGTAAACGATTCCTCCCCAAACATTTTCAATTCCCTGAATCTGGACTGGTCTCTGAACTGAACATTCCAGACAGGCTTACGTTTTTCCCGGATGGCCTGCAACAGTTTATTCCGGTCAGGTAGTGAAAAAACAGCCTTGTCTTCTGTAAATTTCAGGATTTTCGTTCTTTGCTTTTCGTCAAAATGAAACGGTACCGAATGCCAGACTTTCATCAACTGCCAGTGTGCCGGAACCCCGATTTGTGAATGCGCGCCATATATCAGGTCCACTCGTGCATGGCTGTTCTCCAAAAAGTAAATTGTTTTTCCCGGCCGGAAATCCAACTTAATTTTGATTTCAACCGGTTGTTCAGGATAGATGACCTGCGGATAAGTGACCTCCAGGGATTCAACAGAAGTTTCTTTTTCAACGATCTGATATTCAAATGTCAATTTTATGATTCCGTCCTTAATGTCAACTTTTGCTCTGTCGTTTGAGCTGTTTTTTACATCGACAAGTACATAGGCCCCTTTACCGACAGGTGCAGAAACAGCGTTGCCATTTTTGGAAAGCGCTTTTTTCGCTCCGGCCAGATTGTCTTTATGTTCTTTTTCGATTTTAATCCATTCTGCTGCGGGATCAAGCAGTTCTCCGGCTTTTTTTGCCTTTTCCGCCACCTCATTCAGTCGTTTCTGAAGGGCTTCCAGTTCTGTCTTGTGCTGGAATGCAATGGCCAGTGCCTCCCGGGTTCCCTCTTCACTTTCGATGGAAGCCGCAGTAATCACTTCTTCCCAGGCTGCATCAAAAGCCGATGCTGAAGAAGCAATCTGCGCTTTCAGTTGCAATGCTTCAATCCAGAAGGGTTTGATTTTTTCCACTTGTTGCCTGACAGCAGGAGTAGGAAAGAGATAAAGTGCGGCTGTTTTTTTCGAAACAGCCGGTCGGATCTGCTCTTCCCCAAGCAGCAAACTCATACTCTCGGATAGGAGCGCGGCATAAGCCGTGTAATTCGCTGAATCAGGCAAAAGGAAATCATTTTTCACAACGGAGTCTGCAGGGCTGAAAATTCCTGCCTGCCCACCATCATGCCCTAACCCAGGCATTATTTGATTAACCGGTTTAAATAGGGATAACAACAAAATTATACTGATCAGATATTTCATGATTGAGTTCCTGTATACTCTAAAAAAGGTTTCCGTTAAACAAATATATCCGAAAATGCATTTTGATGAATATTCCGGATTATTTACCCAACAAATTATTCTTCAGCCTGCTGAAAAATATTCCCCGAAATTATTTTGTCATATCATAAAACAATCTACTTTTGTGAAAGTAATCGCGAAAGTAATCGAGTAAGTAATTAACAAATGGTTGATATGAAAAAAATTGTTGTTGCCGGGGCTGGTGGCTTTATTGGAGGACATTTGGCCAAGGAACTTTTGGAAAAAGGGCATCAGGTCAGGGCGGTGGACATTAAGCCGCTGAACGAATGGTATCAGGTCTTTCCCGAAGCGGATAATCTGGTATTGGATCTCCGGTTAAAGGAAAATTGTTATCAGGCCGTAAACGGGTACAATGAAGTTTTCAACCTGGCCGCCGATATGGGCGGAATGGGGTTTATCGAAAACAACAAAGCGGCCTGTATGCTGAGTGTACTGATTAATACTCATTTGTTGATGGCGGCGAAGGATTGCGGCATCGACCGGTATTTCTATGCTTCCTCAGCCTGTGTGTACAATGGGGAAAAACAGACTGATCCCGACAATCCGGGATTGAAGGAGTCGGATGCATACCCTGCACTGGCGGAGGATGGTTATGGCTGGGAAAAGCTGTTCAGTGAGCGGATGTGCCGCCATTTCAGGGAAGATTTCGGATTAACCTGCCGGGTCGCCCGTTTTCACAATGTTTACGGTCCGCACGGGACCTACGACGGAGGCCGGGAAAAGGCCCCCGCTGCCATGTGTCGCAAAGTGATCGAAGCTTCTGTCACCGGAAATAAAGAGATCGTGATCTGGGGCGACGGACATCAGACCCGTAGTTTTATGTACATCGACGACTGTATCAAAGGTATCTGGGATATCATGTACAGCAATATTGAAGAACCGATCAACCTCGGCAGCAGCGAAATGGTTTCCATCAACCAGCTGGTAGATATGGTGGAAGATATTGCCGGGATCAAGCTGGACCGGAAGTATGACCCGGACGCTCCCAAAGGTGTTCGCGGCCGAAACAGTGACAACACGCTGATCCAAAAGTATCTGGGTTGGGAACCTTCAATTCCGCTGAAAAAGGGAATGAAAAAGACCTATGAGTGGATCCGGGAACAGATGGAAAAAGATCAGAAAAACAAAAAAGGAGTCAACAAATACAACAGATAAGCAACCGGGATCATGGAAAAGAAAAAAGTCCTGGTAAGTGGATGCTATGATCTGATCCATGGCGGGCACATCGCTTTTTTCAAGACGGCTGCGTCCTATGGTGATCTCTACGTCAGCCTCGGAAGAGATGAAAATCTTTTTCAGCTGAAGGGGAAGCGACCGGTCTTTTCAGAGATGGAAAGGCTCTACATCGTGAAGTCCATTCGATATGTCCATGAAGCTTTTCTTGCCTCCGGAATGGGGATGCTCGATTTTGAACCTGACCTGATGAGGTTGAAACCGGATATTTTTATTGTCAATTCTGATGGACACACCCCTGGTAAAGAAAATCTTTGCAGGGAGCTTGGTATTGAATACCTCGTTTTAGAACGAATTCCGGAGCCGGGACTTCCGGCCCGTTCCAGTTCCGGGACCAAGCGGGAAATGAGGTTTCCTTACCGGCTTTGTCTGGCTGGCGGCTGGATTGACCAGCCCTGGGTGTCGGAAGTACATCCGGGTTCGGTGGTGGTGGCTCAGATTTGGCCGGACATGGATTTTGACTACAGGTCAGGATTGGCCACCAGTTCGCGGGAATGTGCCATTAAACTCTGGGGGAACCGCTATCCGGAGGGAAATCCTGTGGAAAATGCAAAATTGTTGTTCGGGGCGGAAAATCCTCCCGGGACAAAATATGTTTCAGGCTCACAGGATCATCTGGGGTTGCTGATGCCGGGAATTAACCGCTTATTTTATTCCGGTGCTTACTGGCCGGATAAGATCGATTCCACGGTTGATCCTTCAGTCTGTGAATGGTTATCGGAAGTCATTCACCTGGTTAAGCTCAAGCCAAGGCCTGAAGGATATGATCCCCTGAAAGAGATGCACCTGGAGCCGTCTTTCGTGAGGGAACTGGGAGAAGCGGGCAATCTCTGCTGGGAGAGTATCCTAAGGAAAGATATCCCGGGATTGGGTAAATCTATGACAGATACCTTTCTGGCCTGGCGGAAAATGCTGCCCAATACAGTTCCCGCTCCGGTCTGGGAAGAAGTGGAAAGCCGTTTTCTGTCCCGCTATCCTGGTGCCATCACTTCCGGAGCAGGTGGCGGCTACGTGATCGTTGTCTCGGAAAAACCGGTGGAGGGAGCGATGAAAATCAGGGTGAGATACTGAACAAAAAATAACCAATAATTGAATATGACCTATGAAAAAAAATTCTTTTGAGAAATTGATTGTCTCCGGCATTTTTATTCTTTTTTTATTCTTGAATTTATCTGCCCAGAAAGGGAAACTGCCCGTTGCAGAAGGTCCCTTTCAGGCTACCGATGAATCGCTGGTGCAGTATAAATATCCTGACTGGTTCCGCGATGCCAAGTTTGGCATCTGGTCGCACTGGGGGCCACAGGCGGTGCCGAGGCAGGGCGACTGGTATGCCAAACGGATGTACCAGGAGAAAAATCCGGCTTACAAGTACCATGTGGAGCATTATGGCCATCCATCCGTTTTCGGGTACAAGGATATTATTCCGTTGTGGAAGGCGGAACGCTGGGATCCGGATAAACTGATGGAATTGTACAAAAAGGCAGGAGCGAAATATTTCGTCAGTATGGGAACCCACCACGACAATTTCTTTCTTTGGGATTCGAAGATTCATAAATGGAACGCCGTGAACATGGGGCCGAAAAAGGATGTGGTCGGGCTATGGCAGCAGGCTGCCAAAAAACAGGGACTTAAATTTGGTGTTTCGGAGCACCTGGGCGCCAGCTATACCTGGTTCCAGGTAGCCCGCCAGTCGGATACCGAAGGACCGAAAGCAGGGGTACCCTATGATGGAGCCAATCCCGTCTGGCAGGATTTGTACCATGCAGCCACCACTCCCGATGACAAAGCCTGGCTGACCACCAACCTGGTATTCCAGGTCGAATGGTTCAAAAGCATTCAGGAACTGATTGACAATTACCATCCCGATCTCCTTTATTCTGACAGTAAAATGCCTTTTGAGGACATCGGCCGAAGCCTCGTCGCCCACTATTACAACCAGGATGCCACCCGGAACAATGGTGTTCCTGCGGTGGTTTACACCTGCAAGGAAGCTTCCGGCGGCAAATGGGTGGAAGATGTGGAAAGGGGTGTGAAAAGCTCCGGAAGTCAGGTGCCCTGGCAAACGGATACCTCCATCGGAGACTGGTATTACCGGACCGGACAAAAATACAAGACAGCCAATGAGGTCATTCAGATGCTGGTCGATATTGTGAGTAAAAACGGAAACCTGTTGATCAATGTGGTGCAGACTCCGGAAGGAGACCTGGAACCCGACATGCTGAAGATTCTCAACGAGATTGGTGTGTGGACAGCCGCCAACGGCGAGGGAATATACGGAACACGTCCCTGGAAGACTTTTGGAGAAGTTTCTCCGGAAACAGCTGCTTTCAAACCCGGCCGTTTTGATGAGAACTATAAATACAATGCGAAAGATATCCGTTTTACCACCAGGGATGGCGCGCTCTATGCTTTCTGTCTCGGAACTCCTGATGCAGATGTGGTCATCAAATCATTGGCTGCCAATGCTGTTGATGTCCCCGCTCAGGTGGCTTCCGTCAAAATGCTGGGCAGTGACCAGAAAATCAAATGGAGCAGAAATGAAAACGGGCTGGTGATAAAAAAACTTTCCAAATTGCCGGCCTGGCAGGTGATAGGTTTTAAAATTGAGTTTAAAGCAAACAAGTAGTTTTGATTTTTCATGACTGACAGATATGCCCTGATTATGGCCGGTGGGATTGGCAGCCGGTTCTGGCCACTGAGCACCAACGAAAAACCCAAGCAATTCCTCGATATTCTGGGGACCGGGGAAACATTGCTTCAGCATACTTTCAACAGGTTTAAATCACTATGTCCTGCTGAAAACATTTATGTGGTTACCAGTGCCGAACATGTCCATCTGGTAGCAGAGCAGCTTGACATTGCCCCGGATAGAATTCTGCCGGAACCTGTCCGTAAAAATACAGCTCCCTGTATTGCATACGGCACCTATAGAATTCTGAAAGAAAATCCGAATGCAGTCATTGCGGTTTCTCCGGCAGACCATGTCATTGGCAAACAGGACAAATTTGAAGAGGTACTTGGTTCTGCCTATGCATTTGCCGATGCGCAGGATGTGTTGATTACCATCGGATTAATTCCGGATAAACCGGAGACTGGTTACGGGTATATCCAGGCAGACCTGCAATCACCTGTTGGAGAAACAGGGATTTTGTACAAAGTCAGTTTGTTTCATGAAAAGCCTGATCTGGAGCAAGCGAAAGAATTTGTGGAGAGCGGGGATTTTTTCTGGAACAGCGGGATATTTGTCTGGAGCGCAGCATCCATTATTAATGCGTTTGATCAGTATCTCCCGGAGGTAAGCGCTGTTTTCAGAAACAACCTTTCCATGCTGGGCAGCGAAGATGAAGCCGGATTAATTTCCGGAGTTTATCCATTATTCAAGTCCATTTCCATTGATTACGGTATCATGGAAAAAGCGCGGAATGTTTATGTATATACGGCCGATATGGGTTGGTCAGACCTGGGCACCTGGAGTTCATTGTATGCCCATTCCGCTGCCGGTGAAAACGGGAATGCCACTGTTTGCGGTAAGGCTCATTTTTTTGATAGTTCAGGGAACCTGGTCAGTGTGACCTCCGGCAAAAAGGTACTGATTCAGGGATTGCAGGATTATGTGGTAGTGGAAACAGAGAATGCGTTGTTGATTGTCAGGAAAAAGGACGAGCAGAACATTAAGCAGTATTTGGAGGAGATGGTTTAATTTGTTGATTATGGAGAATATCCGCCAGTCAGATATTGCCAAAGCCCTGAATGTGTCGAGGGTTACCGTGTCCAAAGCCTTGCGTGATCATCCCGATATTTCCCAGGAAATGAAACTTAAGGTAAGGGAAGCTGTAGAGCATCTGGGCTACATTCCGAATCAGATTGCCCGGCAGCTGAATGCGAAAAGAACCTATACGGTGGGCATCGTGGTTCCCGATCTGGAAAACAACTTTTTCTCCTATATGGTGGATGCCATGGTCGATTATGCCACCACGCAAAAATACCATGTGTTGCTCACGGTATCCCGGGAGAAGCAGCAAATCGAAAAGGAGAACATTGAGAACCTGATCGGGATGCGGGTGGATGGGCTGTTGGTCTGTCTTTCACAGGAAACTACTGAAGATGGCATCTTCAGGATGGCGGAAAAGAGGAATATACCGCTTGTCTTTTTTGACCGGGCGTTTGACAATCTTCCTTTTTCAAGGGTGATATTTGACGACAAGGCAGGTGCGGAAGATGCAGTCAATCAGGTCATTCAGCAAGGATATACACGGATTGCCCATTTTGCCGGCTATTCCGGCACCAGCATCGGAAGAAGGAGGAGTTCCGGCTACCAGGAAGCACTCCGGAAAAACAAGATCGGTTTAAAGCCGGAGTGGATGCCGGAAGGTGGTTTTGAATGGAAAGACGGATATGAAGCTTTCCGGAAACTGAAGAGCTCCGGTCAGCTTCCTGAAGTTATCTTTACGGTGAACGACCGGGTAGCCTTAGGAGCTTATAAAGCAGCCAAAGAAGCTGGTTTAACCATTCCCGGGGATGTTGGTATTTTTGGTTTTGGCTTTCATGAAATCACCGACTTCCTGGATCCCCAATTAACAGTCATTAATCAGGATCCGAGGAAAATCGGACAAACAGCCATGAACCAGCTGCTTGGGGAAATTGAAGGCGTTTCTGTTTCCGGGAGTACCCTTATGATTGAGGAAGAATTTATTTGGAGAAAATCGGTGAAACAGAAAGGATATTGAGTAAAAATAAAAAGATCCGGGATATCATTCCGGATCTTTCTATTTTACCGGTAAGCCGGTTCCACCCAGGTTTCCTTCGGCTGGTATTTGCTTTCTGCAGCCCACCGGATACCTCTTTTCTGGATCTCCAGGGCTTCGGGGACCTTATAATCGGCCATCACATGTCCCAGGGAGGAATAAAACACCCTGCCATTTCCGTAGAACTTTTTCCAGACTACAGGTACGGTGCATCCGTCGATCCATGGCGCATGAGCGCCGGTAAACGTAGTGGTGGCCAGTACTTTCACATTGGGATCGACATGCATGTAGTATTGTTCAGAATGCATGTTAAACGATTTGCTCAGGCCACTGGTTACCGGATCTTTTGAATTGGTTATCTGGACGGAATAATCAATCACGCCTCCCGGATGGGCTACCCATTGCCCGCCGACCATAAACTGGAACTCCGTGTTTTCACGGAAAGCATCTCCGGTGCCCCCGTGCCAGCCTGCCAGCCCTGTCCCGTTTTTCACAGCTTTCAGCAAAGCTGCTTCCTGTTCTTTGGTGATTTTTCCCATCGTCCATATCTGAATGATCAGATCAACCGATGCCATCAGTTTTTCATCCAGGTAACTGTCCAGAGAATTGGAAACAGTTACCTCAGCGCCTTCTTCCTTCAGCCAGGGCACAAATACACCTACCGACTGTGTTGGTTCATGACCAGCCCAGCCTCCATAGACATACAGTATTTTTTTCCCTTTGAGGGACGGTTCCTGCACTTTTTCCTTTCCTTTTGCCCAACCTGCCTGTGGAAGGAGCAAGGAGAGAATGGCTGCCGTCAAGACAGCCATTCCTATTTTTTTTATCAGGATTTTCATTTGGTATGAAAATTAAAGTTGGTAACCACCATAATACTCCCTGTGAAAATACTTTTCCGCTTCGGGATCATTGATGAAATATTGGGCTTCGGGTGACCAGCGTACAGGTCTTTTCAGTTCCAGTGCGATGGTTCCGAGGATACAGGTGGCCGCAGTGCGCTGTCCGATTTCCACCGGGACGATGGGGTCGCGGCGGGATTTAACAGCCTGAATGAAGTTTTCGAGGTGCAGCGGGCTTTTTTCATATTTATCGGCGTCGGCAGCTTCTTCTTTGGAAGGCAGGAGGGAAGGATCAGAGGCGGCAATGCTTCCGCGGGAGACTTCGATCCAGCCGTCTTCTCCCCAGAATTTTATCCCCAGGGTCTTCTTTTCATCGTAGGGCCGGTTGATCATCTCGAGCCCGTTGTCATACACGAAAGTAAGGTATTCGTTATCCAGGTATCCGGGAGGAACAATTTTAACCGGGCCGCTGTGGTCTTTTCCGAGTCCCCATTGACCGATGTCAAAATTGTGTGCTCCCCAGTCACAGGTAAAACCACCTCCGGTTTCCTTGAAGTAACGCCATTTGGCCCAGTAGGTCTCATTTTTGGCTGGTTGCAGGGATATCGGCGGGTTCAGGAAAGCATTGTAATGGACAGGTTTCAATGGCCCAAGCCACTGCTTCCAGTCGAGGTCGGCAGGAACCGTTTCTTCCGGAAGATTGTACGGATCGGGACCGGGACCAACATAAGCCCATACTTTTGTCAGTTTGCCTAAAGCTTCCCGGTGGACCATATTCACCGTATGCTGGTAATTACGGTCAGAACGCTGTTGACTGCCGGTAGCAAAGATCACGTTGGCTCTTCTGACCGCTTCAGCCACTTTCAGGCTTTCCTTGAGGGTAAAGGTAATCGGTTTTTCCTGGTAAATGTCTTTCCCGGCATCACAGGAATCGATAGCTATCAGCGCATGCCAGTGGTCGGGGGTTGCAATGATCACGGCATCAATGTCCTTCCGGTCCAGAATTGCCCTGTAGTCTTTATAGGTGACTACCTCTGCCTTAATGTTTTTAGACTGGTTGTACTCTTTTACTTTTTGTTCAAAGCGCTGCCGTTTAATGCCGTATACATCTGCCCCGGCAATGATCTGAACACCCGGGATGCGGGTAAAGCTGCCGATCAGGTTGTTGGCCTGCTGTCCCAGCCCGATCACACCGATCCGGACTGTATCGTTGGCGCCTACAGGCCTGAATCCCTGTAACAAAGGCATGGAAGCAAGACCTGCTGCTCCTGCTACAGTCGTCTGAATAAATCTCCTTCTGGAAAAGTTGTTCATGATGGTTTATTTTATTGGTTAAATATTCTTCCGGTTTATTTCTTCAAATATAGAAATTCATATGAATTTCCGGTTTATTTCTGCATTTTGATCTACATGGCGCGGTTTAGTATCCATTCGTTAATTACCGGTGATTCACCATTCGGTCCGGTAATGTTCAGTCTGAAATATCTTCCTGTAACGGTTTCAAAATCAACTGAATGTCCCGAACCCCTTGTTTTTCCGGAAGTCACTTTTTGCCAGTTTCCATCCTTGTCTTTAACCAGCAACTCAAATTCCTGGCTTTTACGGTCACCCAGGTTCCAGGGTTCCGAAATCGAAAAATTGGCTACAGGAACTTCCTCGCCCAGGTCAACTTCCACCCAGGCCTTGTTTTCACCGGGTGCAGCTTTCCAGAAATATTGGGGATTACCGTCAAACAGGTTCAGAATGCAGGAAGCTAACGAATCTATGGAAGAGGCCGTTCCTGTTTTCAGATCAGAAACCGGTGGCAATACCTCCGGGGCGCCTTTGATATCCAGGCAAATGACCGGAAGGATCGTATCGGGTGATTCGGCAGGAAGGTCAATGATGGCATAGTTGTTGGCATGAGAAACATTTAGCTTAACCGAAGGGGCTGCCAGGAGCTTAGCATTGGAAATGACATTGGTGAGCGGAAGTTTAAGTTTGCCGCCGGCAGGCCACTTTACCACATGGAGGTATAGTTTTTCCCCCTTTAAGGTTGCTTTTCCCCAGGGGAGCCAGGGGAAGGGACTGGCCTGGGTGCCGTATATGGCTTCTCCATTGACCTTCATCCATTGTCCGACTTCCTTCAGCCGTTGAATACTGGGCTGGGGAATCTCCCCTTCCGCGGTTGGACCGACGTTCAG
>DAIDJX010000053.1 GCA_027451165.1 Prolixibacteraceae bacterium
CAGGTCAAACCCCAGCCTTCAGGCTGGGGGTATGACCAGCTATCAGCTATCTTATGTTGGGCTTAAGCCCGTTATTAGTGTGATTGTCAGCGTTTCAATATCCCCAGTCTGAAGGCTGGGGTTGGCCATTTTCACTTTTCAATCATCCTGTATACCTCGCTGGCTTCAAACCGACTGGTCAGTTTTACCACAGTTTTTCCCTGAAGGGGTTCGAAAACAGAAAAGGCCAACGAAGGATTATTATTTTCTTGCGATAAATGGCTCAGGAAGATGCATTCGAGGTCGGGATGGGCTTCCTGTTCCACCAGCCCGAGCGCCTGCACATTGGAGAGGTGACCCACATCAGAGGCTACGCGTTTTTTTAACGGCCAGGGATATGGGCCATCCCACAGCATTTTTTCATCATAGTTGGTTTCCATGAACAGGGCCTGGCAATGGTTAACCTCCCGGCGCACCCGCTCACAGGGCATCCCGATGTCAGTTAGTACGCCTATACTTTTGCCTCCAATCTCAATCCGGAAAGAACAGGGTTCCGCAGCATCATGGTTTTTCAGAAAAGTATGCACCTGAAACGGACCTACGGTCAATGTTTCTCCGGGTTCAAACAGTTCAACATACATCGGACGGTAAGAAGGGGGCAGGGCATAATAGGTGTGTTTCGACATCCAGACGGTAAGGTGGTGGCGTTTGCTCAGCACCTGCAAGCCTCTGGAATGGTCGGAATGTTCATGGGAGAGAAATACTCCCCGGAGTTTCCGGGGATCCAGCCGGCGACTGTCAAAACGCTGCATCAGTTGTCGTGTGGATATCCCCGCATCCACCAGAATGGCATCGGTGTTGTTCCCGATGTAATAAGAGTTTCCGTTACTTCCGGAAGCGAGCGCACAGATTTCAACCATTTAAAATAGATTTCGGATTTCGGATTGTCGATTTCGGATTTTTAGTTCCGAACACCCGGTCTCCCGTTTCCGGTCTCCCGTTTTTAAGATTCAAGATTATTTTACGATACGGGATATTTCCCTGAATTCCGGGGCGGCAGAACTGCCGGTCAGTTCAAAAAGAATGGATTCCACAGAGGTCATCATGATGCCTTCATAGCGGAAGCGTTCCTTAGCCAGGTCAATGCTTGCCGGATTACGGGAAGAAACTGCATCGGCGACAACAACCGGGTTATAACCACTTTCTTTCAGGTCGAGGGCTGTCTGCAATACACAAACATGTGATTCAATCCCGCAGAGGAGAATGTTTTCTGCCTTTAATTCAAACAAGCCCGTCATCACCTCTGATGAGCCGCAGCAGCTGAAATCCCTTTTTTCAACAGATCTGAAACCGGGGATCAGGGAAGAAATCTCCGGAATGGTTTCGCCCAGCCCTTTGCTATATTGCTGGGTCACCAGCAGGGGAATGCCCAGAATTTGCAGGCCCTTCACCAGTTTGGTGCAGTTGGCCAACAATTCTTCCTTACCTGACATGACGGGAAAAAGTCTTTCCTGGATGTCAACAATCAATCCCGCCGTCCGGTCTTTCCTGATTCTCATTCCTGATTTCTCATTATTTATTGATTATTCCTTATTCTAATTATCGAAGGACATTGGGGCACATGGGAAACCAGTTCTTGCCTTATCCCCTGTTACTTACTTCCTTACTCCCTCATTAAAGTCTCTAAGCTCCCCATTCCTCTTTCCCTGCCTGCTGCCGTGACTTATGCCCCAGGTACCCGCCATGGTGGCGTTTGGCGTAATCTTCAGAAGTAAATCCTATTTTCTTCATCATCAGCACCATCAGAATATCGCCGATAACTGTCATGGTGGTGGTGGAGGTACTGGGTGTAAGTCCAAGGGGGCATACCTCTTTGGGCCCTCCGGTGAACAGGCAGGCATCTGCCTTATGTGCGAGTTCACTCTCCCGGTTCCCGGTGATGACAATCAGGGGCAAACCGGGGTGAAGGCGGGAAGCTAATTCAATTAATTCGAGGATCTCCCGGGTTTTTCCAGAATTGGAAACCAGCAGAAGCACATCGTTTTCCTGGATTACCCCAAGGTCGCCATGCTGGGAGTCGCTTGGATGCAAAAACACAGCCGGTGTACCGGTGGAACTGAGGGTGGTGGCAATGTTCAGGGCGATTTGCCCGGCTTTTCCCATACCACTGGTAACCAACTTTCCTTTTTTCTGGTGCACATGTTGGAAGATTAATTCCATACACTTTTCATAGTCGCTGGTAACCGGGATATTTTGTATCGCTTTTGCCTCTCTGTCAATAATTTCCTGAATAATATCCGTCATTCTTGTTTTTTATACTGAAAATGCAAAAATAGCTATTTTTTATTGGGATTATTTTTAATTTTAGCAGTCTCGATGAACGAACAATAAAACATAAACACATGAAAATTCACGAATATCAGGCAAGAAATCTGTTCAGGAAATACGGGATTCCTGTGCCCGATGCAGTTGTTTGTCACACTGTGGAGGAGGTGGAAGCCCTGGTGCCCGATGACGGTAAACTGAGGGTCATCAAAGCCCAGGTTCATGCCGGAGGAAGAGGCAAGGCCGGGGGAGTCAAGCTGGCCCGCACCAAAGCTGAAGCCGTGGAAAATGCCCGGAAAATTCTGGGAATGGATATCAAAGGGTACACAGTGGAGAAAGTGTTGGTTGGCAATGCCGTTGACATAGACAAAGAGTTTTATGTGGGATTGATCAACGACCGCAACAACAAGGCGGTGACATTGATGGTGAGCGCTGAAGGGGGTGTGGAAATTGAAGAAGTGGCTAAGGTTTCTCCTGAGAAAATTTTGAAAGTGACCATTGATCCAATGATGGGCCTTATGGATTGGCAGGCAAGGGAAATTGCCATGCGTTTTTTCCCGGATATCCGTCATGCACGCACAGCCGCCGACATTTTCAGGAAACTGTATGCCCTGTATCTTGACACCGATTCCTCCTTAGCTGAGATCAATCCGCTGGTGATCACCCAACAGGGCGATGTTATGGCCATAGATGGAAAAATGAATTTCGATGACAATGCCTTGTTCCGGCAACCAGAGCTGCTGGAAATGAGAGAAGTTACTCCTGATGAGCAGAAAGAAATAGATGCACATGCCAAGGGTTTGTCTTACATAAAATTGGATGGTACCATCGGATGTATGGTGAATGGCGCCGGATTGGCCATGGCTACCATGGATATGATCAAACTGTATGGGGGCGAACCGGCGAATTTCCTGGATATCGGGGGGTCTTCCAATCCGCAGAAAGTGATCGATGCCATGAATATCCTGTTGAGCGATAAAAATGTCAAAGCTGTGATGATCAACATTTTCGGAGGTATTACACGATGCGATGATGTTGCAAAAGGATTGATCACCGCACTGGATCAGATCAAAACAGATATTCCCATTGTGGTAAGGCTTTCAGGTACCAATGCAAAGGAAGGTCTGGAAATTCTGAAATCTACTGGTTTGCCAACGGTAAAAACCATGAGTGAGGCTGCCAGCAAAGCAATTGAACTAAGCAAAATTTAATTCGTTTGTCGTAAACGTTTCATCAAGAAAGGTTCATTATGAGTATATTAATTAATAAAAATACCAAAGTTGTTGTCCAGGGCATTACCGGACGTGACGGCGCATTCCATGCGCAAAAGATGAAGGCTTATGGAACCAATGTTGTGGCAGGGGTTTCTCCCGGGAAAGCCGGACAAAACCTGGAAGGTATTCCCATTTTCAATTCGGTCGGTGATGCCAGAGAAGCGACCGGCGCCAATGCCTCTGTTATTTTTGTACCAGCGCCGTATGCTGCTGATGCCATTCTCGAGGCAAGTTATGCTGGTATAGAACTGGTGGTGGCCATTACTGAAGGAGTGCCCGTGAAGGATATGATCCGGGTGATGCCGGTGCTCCGGCAGAGAGGCACCCAGCTGATTGGGCCGAATTGTCCGGGTTTGATCACGCCCGGGGAATGCATGATCGGAATCCTCCCCGGGAACATTTTTAAGACAGGGAATGTCGGGCTGATGTCGAGAAGCGGTACCCTTACCTATGAAGTAGTGAACCTGCTTACTGAAAATGAGATGGGACAGACCACCTGTATCGGAATTGGCGGAGACCCGGTTGCTGGTCTTTATTACCAGGAACTGCTGCAGCTGTTTGAAAATGATCCGGACACCAAAGGTGTTGTTCTTATCGGGGAAATCGGAGGAGATGCGGAAGAACAGGCAGCCCGTTTTATCAAAGAGCGCATGACGAAACCGGTGGTGGCTTTTATTGCCGGTCAGACTGCTCCTCCGGGAAAAAGGATGGGTCATGCAGGTGCCATCATCTCCAGCGGAACCGGTACTGCCGAAGAAAAAATCAAGGCTTTCGCCGAAGCGGGCGTACCTGTTGCCAAAGAACCTTCGCAGATACCGGGGTTGCTGAAAAGATTACTGGATAAATGACCGGCTTAAGTGTATACCAACCCCTGCCTTCAGGCTGGGGCTGGTGAGTATCAGTTTTTCCGCCTGATCTTCAACTTCTGCCCTGCCCGGAGACTTCCGGCATCCGTGATGTTGTTGAGTTCCATTATCGCGGTGTTGGTTACCCCCGGATATTGTTTCGCAATGGTCCAGAAATTATCACCCTTTTCGACGGTATGGTAAATGTAGTCGTCGTCTGTACCGGCTGTAGCAATGGTGGCTGCAGGAGCTGGCGCAGAAGCCACTGCAATGGTTGCCGCTCTTCCAGACAACTCCTGTTTTGCATTGAACGACAGGTTGTTGATCTTTTTGTAGTATTCTGCTTTGTCATCCGGAACATAAATCACCAGCTTCTGACCCGTCCTGATCATATTCCGGTGAATCTGGTTCCATAAGCGAAGTTCCGCCACGGAAATATCAAACCAGTCGGCAATGTATCCGGGATTATCGCCCGATTTCACTGTATAGGAAATTTTAGTTTTTCCCGTTATATCGCCGAAGTCAAAAGTATCTGCTGAGGTAACAGGTTGATTGACGATGTTTTCAGCCTTGAGGTTTTCCCCCTGGCTTGAAAATATGGAATCGGAGCGGGCGATAAAGGTGGGAATATATTCAACAGGAATGCGGATCGGGTAGCCTTTCACAGGTGTCCCGGGAATAATATCCCTGCGGTACATCGGGTTGAGGTCTCTTAACGATTCAATTTCCAGGTTCAATACCCTGGCAACCTGCTTCATGTCGAGACTTTTGTGCACCATAATGGTGTCGGTGTGAAGGGCAATTTTCGGGAAGCGGGGAGAGAGCTGATGTTCCCGGTAATAGTTCATAATGTAAGTGGTGGCAATGTATGCCGGTACAAACTCCCTGGTTTCACGGGGCAGGGCATAGTAAATTTTCCAGTAATCGGTTTTTCCGCCGGCCCTGTCGATGGCTTTGTTTACATTCCCCGGTCCGCAGTTGTAGGCAGCAATGACCAGGTGCCAGTCCTTGTAAACATCATACAATTTCTTCATGTAGCGGGCAGCAGCTTCTGTAGACTTCAGCACGTCCCTTCTTTCATCGATCAGGGAGGTTACTTCCAGATTTTGCCCTTTGGCCGTTCCGTACATAAACTGCCACAGCCCGACAGCCCCGGCTCTTGATACCGCTCTTGGATTAAGGGCAGACTCAATGATGGCGAGGTGTTTTAACTCCAGCGGCAATTCCAGCTTGTCCAACACTTCTTCAAAAAGCGGGTAATAATAGGCAGATAAGCCAAGAACGATCTCTGTGATTACCGGACGCCGGTTGATGATGGTTTCAATAAACTCTTTGACTATCGGGTTATAGGAAAGCCTGACCACTGATTCCGTTTTCTGCAAACGGCTGATAATCATGGAGTCTGGAAGTGAAATGTTGCGCTGGTATTTCAGGTTGAGGTTGGTATCGTCTTTCAGGAAAAAATTGCGGATGTACCAGCTGTTCGCCATGCTGTCGAGCTTTTCCCTGAAAAAGGCGCTACCGGCTTCATCTGGTTGAAGCGCAGGGTTTAAAACCATGAAGGTATCCGGAACTTGCTGCAGAGGAGCATTGCTTGTGTTTTCTTCCATTCCACATAAGGATACGGAAAGAAGAATACCCGGCAAAACCAGGCAGAAAGTCCGTGTCCATCTTTGGTTAAATAATGTTCTGAATATTTCTTCCATCCAGTTTCAGAAATTAAGGGAGCAATTTACACATAAAAAGCTTTGGTTCTTTTGATTCAGAAGGGTGGGTTTCACCTTCATGGTCAGATCATCGCTGATATCGAAATTGAAAAAATGGCCATCTACACTGGCATCTATGATATTCAGTCCATAAAATGCAAAGGTAACGATAATCAGCAGGTCACGGTTTCTCCGGTAATAATCCTGGCTTTGTGTCAGCCCTTTTTTCAGGTTCGCCAGATCATTCGGATTTGTCAGGTCATAATAGCTGATCTTCTTCAGTTTGTTGTAGGAGGTAGTGGTTGGGTCATCATCATCCAGATCTCTGTAGGCATTTTTAGCGAGGACGTATTCCCCGTTGTTCCAGTGGATAAAATAGCCCAAAGCAGCAAATCCACCATAAACAATGGGAATTTTCCACCATTTGCGGTTGTAGGCTTGTCCGAGACCCGGCAAAACTGCGGAATAAATGGCCGCCTTCCTGGGTGAATGAGCGGGCTCAACACCGGGTTGCGGAAGTTGGATAACTTTCCCCGAAATTGAATCGGAAGAAAAGTTGGCTTCCTTTTGCCCGGTCCGGATGGTATCAGAAGGTAATTCAGCGCTTAAAGCAAACAAAGACATGACCATGAAAACGCTCATGCTGATGAATGTGGTATGCCATTGTCTTCCTTCTGTCACTTTTTTTTGCGCAAATATAATGGTTGGATGAGGAAAAATCTGGTACTTCTGAATAGTTATTTCTGATTTTCGATACTTTTAACAATTTTTCGCAGCTCATCTTCTGAGTTAAAGGCAATGGTGATTTTGCCTTTTCCTTCCACATCGGCTGAAATTTTAACCGGAACTGAGAAAAACTCTTTCAGTTGTTCCTGGATTGGCTTCAGGAATTCCGGAACACCTGTTTTGTTTTTGGTTTCCTTTTTTTCTTTTTCCTGTTCGCCAAATTCCCTGACGATTTCTTCAATTTTGCGGACAGAAAAATCGTAGCGGAGAATTTGCCGGAAGAGCATGATCTGGGTTTCTTCATCTTCCAGGTTGATCAGTGCTTTAGCATGGCCGACGGAAATTTGCTTTTCCCGCAGCCCCTTTTGAATCTCGGCCGGTAGCCTGAGCAAACGGAGGTAATTAGCCACTGTTGACCGTTTTTTGCCTACCCGGGTACTGAGGGTATCCTGGGTCAGGTTGCACTCATCCAGCAATCGTTGATAACTGAGCGAGATTTCGATGGGATTAAGGTCTTCCCGCTGAATATTTTCGACCAGCGCCATTTCCAGCATGGCATCATTTCCGGCTTCCCGGATAAATGCCGGAATCCGGGTCAATCCCGCCAACTGAGCTGCCCGGAACCTTCGTTCACCTGTGATGATCTGGAATTTCTCTCCATCTGTCTTACGGAGAGTGATGGGTTGAATCAACCCGATTTCACGGATGGAGGCAGCCAGCTCTTCCAGCTTTTCCTCATCAAAAGTGGTTCTTGGCTGGTAGGGGTTCGCCTCTATTTTTGAGATTTCGACATCGGCAACTCCTGAAATCTGTTCCTTCAGTATATCGGCGTCATCGATCAATGCGCCGAGACCGCGACCTAATGCACTTTTTTTCATGGTGAACGCTTAATTTTTGTTCTGCTTATTTTCCTGACGCAATTTGGTCATGTCGTTTCGCTGGAGAATTTCCCTGGCCAGGTTCATATGGTTGATGGCCCCTTTGGAACTGGCATCATAAAGAACAACCGGTTTTCCAAAACTGGAAGCTTCACTCAACTTTACATTGCGCTGGATAACGGTTTCAAAAACCATGTCCTGGAAGTGTCTTTTCACTTCCTCATACACCTGGTTGGAATAGTTGAGGCGGGAATCATACATCGTCAGCAAAAATCCTTCAATTTCCAATGTGGGGTTGAGCCTGTTCTGAATGATCTTAATGGTATTGAGGAGTTTTCCCAAACCCTCGAGGGCGAAGTATTCACCCTGGACGGGTATAATAACCGAGTCTGCTGCTGTGAGTGCATTGACGGTAATCAACCCGAGGGAAGGTGAACAGTCGATCAGAATGAAATCGTATTCATTTTTCAGCCCTTCGATGGTATGTTTCAATACTTTTTCCCGGTTGGGAAGATTCAGCATCTCAATTTCCGCGCCTACCAGGTCGATGTGAGAAGGAATCAGGTCCAGATTTGGAATTTCCGTATTCAGAATAATTTTCCGGACATCTATTTCATCGATGATACTTTCGTAAATACTGGTTTTGATCGACTTGGGTTCAAATCCCAGACCGGAAGTCGCATTGGCCTGTGGATCAGCATCAATAACCAGTACTTTTTGTTCCAGTACAGCAAAGCTTGCCGCAAGATTGATCGTTGTGGTGGTCTTTGCGACACCGCCTTTCTGATTGGCCAGAGCAATAATTTTTCCCATATAATAGTATAATAAACGGACGACAAAGGTAATATTTAATTGATTTCAGGAGGCAGGTCTTCCCTGAAGGCCCGGTTTTCAAACGTGTTGAAAAGTTAATATTTTATATTGGCTTTCCCGCTTTCCCTCATCAGCCTTTCCAGGTTAACAGGGACAACCCCCACTTGTTCACATACCAATCCACCGGCCATATTGGAAAGCATGGCAAGCAAACGGGGTGGCGCTGAGGTGGCAAGACAAAGTGCAGCTACAGCCAGAACAGTATCGCCGGCCCCCGAAACATCAGCGATATACCTTATTTCAGCGGGATAATAAGTCTGACTCAGGCTGTTGCTGAGGAAAACGCCCAACTCTGACAGGGTGATAAATATGAAACGGAAGGACTTCTCCTTTTTGTATCGTTCTGCAGCGGTTTTCAGTTGTTCCAGATCACCTTTTAGGATCATACGGCCGGTACCTTCCACAAACTCTTTGAAATTTGGTTTGAAGAGATCAACATCGTGGTAAAGGGAGAAATTACGTTTTTTGGGATCAACGGCAATGACTATACCCTTTTGCCTGGCCAATTCATGCACTTTCTCAAAAAGGCCGGGTGTAATCATGCCTTTATCATAATCCACAAAAATTACCACATCAATTTTGCGGTTTTCGATGGTATTCCGGATTGCTTCAAAAATCCGTCCTTCCAGTTCAGCACTGATGTAATCCACCGATTCTTCATCCACCCTGGCGATGTGCTGACCATTGCTGATGATTCTGCTTTTTACAGTGGTGATTCTCATGGGGTCCACAAAAATTCCTTCTGCCGATAATTTGCTTTTCACCATCATCTTGCGGAAGCGTTTTCCCTTTTCATCATCGCCGATCACCGAAAACAGCAGGGGTGTTGCGCCCAGTGACTGAAGGTTCAGGGAAACATTGGCCGCACCGCCCAACCGGTTCTCTTTTTTGGTTACCGAAACAATCGGAATAGGTGCCTCCGGGGAAACCCTTTCAACCTTTCCCCACAGGTAACTGTCAACCATGGCGTCTCCAATCACCAAAGCTGTAATTTCCCTGAATTGTTCAAAAAGCGATTTTATCTCTTTCGGAATCACCATTTAAAAAATAAAGTTGCAAATGTATAAAAAAACACAGCCTGAAATACTGATTTGCACCCAATATTAGGTTAGCAGCAGCAACGCAGCTTAATATTCAGGATAAGATAAAGTAAATCAATAAAATAGAATCTTAAGTGAAGGAGTATCACCCTATTCCGATTTCTGCTACCGGCAAAAAACTTCATTTTTTAACCCGGATCCACATCAGGAGAGATAGAGATGCCGCTGTTTCCCGGAATTTTCTTAAGCTGCGCAATCAATTCCGGAAGCAAATCCTGCAGGGCAACAGCCTGGTGGTTCCGGGGTGATTTGATCCATATTTCCCTGATGAACAGCCCTCTTTGCTTTCCTGAAGCCGGGGCTTCCGGGCCCAGAACCTGAAAGTGCGGATAGCTTCGCAACTGACTGGCCATGATTGCCGATGCCTGCTCCAAAATCCCGTTGTTTCTGTGTTTGAGTGTAATTTTGGTCAACCTGTGCCAGGGTGGATATTTGAATAGTCTCCGCTCTTCTGAAAAATCTTCGTAAAAGCCCTGATAATTCTGGTCAAAAAGGTATTGGTAGAACGGAAGTTCCGGTTGAGTGGTTTGAAAAATAACTTTCCCGGGAGGTTCTGCCCTGATGAGCAGGCTGACGAGCTGTTGAAAAAGATGATAAGATTTTTCCCACGACCTGAAATCTGCCATATTGAGCATTAAATCGGCATTCAATATGGCAGCTACTCCTATGTTTTTGGTTTCCAAACCATTAATAGCCATCTGGGTTCCAACCAGGATATCCGTTTCCTTGTTTTCCATGCTGGCAATAATCCCTGAACGCCGGCGGCTGGTAGAAGCGGTGTCTTTATCAAGCCGTGAAATTCTGGCCTGAGGAAAAAGTGCTGAAATATCGCTTTCTGCCTTTTCTGTTCCTGAACCACGGCTTTTCATTTCCGGGGAACCGCAACGGGGGCAAATTTGCATCAGGGGGGTCTTATATCCACAATAGTGGCAAATCAACTGATTACGGCTAAGGTGGCTGGTCAGGTTAACATTGCAGGCAGGACACTGCGGAATATGACCACATCCGGAACATTGAAGAAACGAGGCATAGCCCCTCCGGTTCTGGATGAAGAGTGCCTGCTCTCCTGATTGGAGGGTAGCCTCCAATGCCCTGAAAAGTTCCGGGGTGAGGATGTTATGCATTTGCCTTTTTTTCCGGGCAACACTCATGTCAGCAAGAATTAATTCAGGCAGACGGGTTGGACCAAATCTTTCAGACAGGTGAACCAATCCATATTTTCCTGTGGAGGCGTTGTGCAGCGATTCAAAGGAAGGAGTCGCTGAGCCCAGTATTACCGGACAATTGTGCTGTGAGCCCAGCAGAACTGCCATGTCGCGGGCCTGGTACCTGGGCGATGGATCTGATTGCTTAAAGGAGTCATGGTGTTCATCATCTACAATGACCAGTCCCAGTTTGGAGAAGGGGAGGAAAATGGAAGAACGGGTACCCAGGATGATCTGCGGGTGGGCAGGGACTTCTTCTCCAAACCGGTACACCTGTTCCCAGGTTTTGGTCCTTTCCTTATCGTTCATCCCGGAATGGTACATTAAAACCTGCTTTCCCGGCAATCCTGCCAGGTGATCCCAAACCTGCGGGACGTGAAAAGTTTCCGGAACCAGAAAAAGAATCTGTTTTCCCTGGCCCGGTATATCCTGGATACATTGAAGATATACAAGGGTTTTCCCGCATCCATTGATTCCTTGGAGCAAAACCACCTTTTTTTGCTGAAATTGGGAAACAATCAGACCGGCTGCTTTTTTTTGGGCGGCGCTCAGTCCGACAGGAACAGGATCCACGATTCCTTTTAAATGATCCTGTTCAGAACCATCACCGGTTTGGAGGGCACTGTTTGCAGGGATTTTTTTAGGCTTCCTTTTGGATTTGGCAGGTAGTCGTCCGGAAGGGAAGGCTGCTTTAAGGACATCACCTTCAGCGCATATGTAATACCTGGAAATCCATTGCCAAAGGTCAAAATTCACAGGACGGATAAACGGCTGGTCATCTGGAACACTTGTGATTTCTTTAACAAACATACCTTCAGGATGTTGCGTGTGTATTGCTGTAACCAGTCCTGTTGATTGTTTATTTTTCCCGACAGGAACTATTACCCGCATGAAAAGAGCTACTGCCTGGCCAATTTCCTCTGGAATCCTGTAAGTAAACCTTCCTCTTACAGGAATGGGAAGAATTACTTCAGCATAGGAATCGGACATGGGTAGATTGGTTACTGTTGTCCGGCAAAGTTAATAAAATAGGCTCAGCCTACTCCCGGATCAGCCTTTCGATTTCACGGGCAGTGGCTTCCATGAGCCACATGGGGGTGGAGGTGGCGCCACAAATCCCGGTGGAAGTGGCACCGTCAAACCACTTAGCTTCCAGGCCGGCCGGCCCTTCCACGAAATGGGAGTTGGGGTTGGCCTCCCTGCAAATCTGGAAAAGAGCAGCTCCGTTGGAACTTTTTTTCCCTGATACAAAAATGACCACATCGAACCGTCCGGCAAACACACGAAGGTGGGGTCCCCTGTTGGCGACCTGGCGGCAGATGGTATCATGAATCTTTACTTTTTCCGGATCAGAAGCTTTTATACTGATGATTCCGGCCACTTCCTGCAATGCTGCTACCGACATGGTGGTTTGGGAAAATAGTTCTACGGGTCTTTCAAAGTCGATTTTGTCTAATTCTTCTTTGTTTTGAACAATGATGGCCCGGTTGCCTACCTGCCCATTAAGCCCCTCTGTTTCCGCATGACCCATTTTCCCGAAAATGACCAGTTGCCCTTTCTCCTGCCGGAGCTGACGATAGGCTGTTTTTACCCTCTGTTGCAATTTTATCACCACAGGGCAGGTGGCATCGATAAGCGTAATGTTGTTTTTTCTGGCATGTTGGTATGTTTCCGGAGGTTCTCCGTGGGCACGGATCAAAACCCGGCAATTCTGCAGTGTAAAAAATTGTTCTCTGCTGATGGTGACCAGACCTGAATCCCTGAGCCTGTCAATTTCAGCATCATTATGGACGATATCCCCCAGACAATACAACTGACCCTGTTTTGTCAGTTCCTCTTCCGCTTGCCCGATGGCATTGGTTACACCGAAACAAAATCCCGATTTTCTGTCTATTTCAATGATCATTTTCCTGATGGATCGTTTTCATTTTTTCCAGAACCCAATCCAATTGCTCCTGGATATTTAAATTACTGTTATCCAATATGATGGCGTCGGGTGCTTTTCTTAAAGGACTGATTTCCCTGTTCTGATCCATATAATCGCGCTGGGCAATGTTGTTCCTGATGTCGTCCATGGAAACCGCGATGCCTTTTAGGGAGAGCTCCAGGTAACGCCGCTGGGCCCTGATTTCCGGATCAGCCGTCATGAAAATCTTAAGGTTGGCATGGGGAAAAACCACTGTCCCAATGTCCCTTCCATCCATCACAATGCCTCCATTTTCACCCAGTTTCCGCTGGAACAGAACCATGGCTTCCCTGATTTCGCGGATGGCGCTGACCGGGCTGACGTACGCTGAAACCTCTGGACGGCGGATCTCTTCTTCCACATTTTCTCCATTGAGCCGTGTAATGTTATGTTCATTTTCCTGATCATAACCGAAGGAAATGGTAATTCCAGCCAATTCTTTCAGGATAGCTTCCTTGTCGGGGGTCCCATTGGTAATCAGGTTTTTCCGCAGGGCAAACAGGGTGATGGCACGGTACATGGCGCCACTGTCGATGTAGGTATACCCGAGGGTACGGGCAAGCATTCTGGCCAGTGTACTCTTCCCGCAGGAAGAGAAACCATCTATGGCTATGATCAGTGGTTTTTCGGACATGGTGAATTATTTCCGGTCAGGAAGGGGTAAACCGTCGGTTCAGAAAATCGTGTTGTTTAAATTGAAGGCAAGTGATATCAGGTTGGAGGAGCCTGCAACATGAAACCTTGTTGTTGAGTAATCCAGGCGGAATCGTTTGATCTTCACGCCAAAGCCCAGGGAAAACCCTACGGTTGACAACTTTTCCTCCAGCTTCATTTCCTGACGGAGGTGGTAATCATAACCCAACCGTAGCGTAAAATTTGGAGAAGGTAAGATTTCAGCCCCGAGGAGGAGATGGCGCATAAATTGCTTGCCAAAACTCTCGGCAGGTTCCGTGTTAAATTCATCCTGCGTATTATCCTCGTCGGGCCGGGCCAGGTTCCATTGATTCAACTGCCGGGCAGTGACAGACAGGACAAGCGGGGCATGTGCCAGTTTCTGTGAAAAACCGGCAAGCAGTTCAAAGGGAATTGCTTCCCGCTTGCCGCCTTCATAATAGGAAGTGATCTGAGTCCCGATATTCCGGGCTACCAGTCCAAAGGAACTCCTGTTGTTCACCGAAAGCAGAGAGGCGCCGATATCCGCTGCAATACCGAAAGAGCGGTAACTCTCAAATCCGGAAAGGACAGGTTTCAGGTTAGCGCCGACATTCCATCTCTGGATTTTTTTTGACCAGATGATGTTCAGGGCATATTCCCCTGCACTGAAACCATTCTCCGATTTTACCCCGTTTTCATCTGCTGCTATGAATTTTCCATAATTGATGTAATGCATTCCCGCTGCCATGGTGCCATATTTACCAAGCGAAAAACCATAGGAAACATAACCCACGTTAATG
Organism: Prolixibacteraceae bacterium; assembly: GCA_027451165.1. Lineage (GTDB taxonomy): Bacteria > Bacteroidota > Bacteroidia > Bacteroidales > Prolixibacteraceae > UBA1413. The sequence continues at coordinate 14,332 of DAIDJX010000053.1, forward strand.
TCAGTAAGGTAATTCACATAATTCATCAGCAGCTGGTTGGTGCAGGATTCCTTCAGCAGGCCCGGATTATAAAATGCCAGGTTAAGGTCAGCTGAATCGTTTATGGCAACCTGGATTCCTCCCAGGGCTGCGATTCTGGCTGAATTCGACATATTCAGAAACTGGTAGGTCGATTCACCACCAATCTGTCCCGAAAGGGATAAAGAACCGATTATGGATAACAGGGTCAGATATACTCTCAACTGCATCAAAAAGGCATTTTAATCAAGAACGTCAAAGATACCGATTTATTTCAACCATCACTGTTTGCCTTTTGCGCTGTGGGGAGTTTACTTCCTCTTTTTTTCAGCTGGGAAAGAAATAATCCGGCGATAACGATCGAAATGCCGGTCATTTTTTGCAGGTTGAGCTGATCCCCCAACACAAACCAGGCAATTATGGCCACAAAAACCGGAATCAGGTTTACAAAGGTATTGGAACGGTTGATGCCCAAATGTCTTATGCTGTAGGTAAAGAGGATAAATGCCAAGGTACTGGCGAAGACCGAGAGCAACAGAATAGCCCGGAAAGCTTCCGGATGGAAAGGGGTTCTGAAAAATTCAGCCGATTCAAAAAACAGCCAGAAAGGCAGGAACAGCCCTATGCCGATCAGGTTCTGAAAAGCAATAATCGTAAAGGTATTGTAACGGAATGCCAGTTTTCGCAATACCGAGGAATAGGCGACAGCTGCAAAAACGGCAAAAAACTCAAGAATGACACCCTTTGGAGATGCGGAGAAG
>DAIDJX010000054.1 GCA_027451165.1 Prolixibacteraceae bacterium
ATGTTCCACCGGCAGGTGATAAACGAATGACCATTCCCGGCGATTCCCTGAAAGAAGCGCTTCCTGTTTTTACCGTTACGGGCAGGGTGATCCAGCAATTGCTCGATGGAACGGGTGTTGACCTTGTTCAGTTTGAAAAGACGGCTGCAGAGAAAATGACACCGGCTTCGCTCCTGCTTCCAGGGAAATATATTAAGTTCAGAACCACCGTAAATTCCCGGATCATCCGGTCCAGAAACGTGCTGGGGTATATTGAGGGAGAAAAGAAGAATGAATTGGTGATCATTGGCGCTCATTACGACCATGTCGGTAAAACCGATGGTTGGGTTTTCAACGGGGCCGACGACAATGCATCAGGAACGGTTGGTGTAATGGCCATTGCGCGCGCTGTGGCAGCCACCGGGAAAAAACCGGAGAAGACCATTGTGTTTGCTGCCTGGTCGGGAGAAGAGAAGGGCTTGCTGGGATCGCGCTACTTTGTAAGCCATCTTCCGGATTCGGTCAAAGTTGCCGTGTACCTCAATTATGATATGATTTCACGGGATGAAGAAGGTGATACCAAGGGGAACAAGGCTGAAATGACCTATACGGAAGCCTTTCCGGGTTTGAAGGAAATGACTGCAAAGCTGATTAAAGAGAAAAATATTAACCTGGATATGACCTATACCTCAGCGAAGCAGCCGGGAGGGGGAAGCGATCATGCCCCGTTTGCTGCAGTGGGCATCCCCATCTTTTATTATATGGCGGCCATGCATCCTGATTATCATTTGCCTTCGGATGAAGTCAGCAAAATAAACTGGGAGAAGACCACGAACATTATCAGAACCGGTTTCCTGAGCGTTTGGGAACTGGCCAACGGTGATAAATACCTGAAGCCATAGACAAAAAAAGAGGCGGGGTAACCTGCCTCTTTTTTTTATAGCTTATCTGATCATCAGAATCCTCCCGGGCTGCCTACCCTTGTCATTGCACAGCGGAAGCCGAGGTCATCCTGCGACTTGGTTTCATTGAGGTAACGGCGGGTTCCGGGGGTCAGCCAGTAGGGGCGGTCTTTCCAGGAACCTCCTTTATATACCCTGACGCTGTCGCTCAAAAGGGATGAGAAAAAGCCCGGCCGGTCATCCTGAATGTACATGTCCTTTGTTTTGTTTCCCTGGACGCTTGTCCATTGGTCACCGTCGATGATCTGGGAGTTGGGATCGCCATCCTTGAAGTTGCGGAAATCCCTCAGGGTATCCAGCTTCATTACGCCATACTGGTCGCGCGAAAGATTTCCAAGGGAATCCTTGCTGGGAACAGTAAAGATATTTCCCCGGAAAGGCTGGAATTCTGCCAAATCACGGAAAGACAGGGGACGATACACATCATAAACCCATTCGTTGACATTCCCGGCCATACAATAAAGCCCGAAATCATTGGGTTTGTAAGAAGTAATAGGTGCTGCCACATCGGCACGGTCGTTCAGTGAACCGGCCATACCCATCAGGTCACCCCTGCCTCGGGTAAAGTTGGCCTGCATTCTGCCTTTGTATTTTTTTGAATCTTCCCTCATGTAAACGCCATTCCAGGGATACATTTTCCGGTCGGAAAGCAGTTCCGCTTCGGTATTACCGATAAGTCCCAGAGCGGCATATTCCCATTCCGCTTCGGTAGGAAGGCGGTAAGTGGGAAGAAGAATTCCATCTTCCCATCTGACACTGCGGGGAGTATTGTCTGAATTCTCCAGTGTTTTCTTTCCGGCGGTCCCCTGGTAAAGCCCTGCCAGGTATGTATCCGTTGTGAATACATTTTGTCCGGTCTGAGCCGGATCATGGTTGAGTAAACCCTTGTCTACCAGGATCTGTTCGTTAACACGGTCGGTCCTCCAGCCGCAATAGGCATTGGCCTGGGTCCAGGAAACTCCAACCACCGGATAGTCGGCATAAGCCGGGTGGCGGAAGTAATTCTGGATATAGGGTTCGTTGTATGCCAGTTCTTCTCTCCAGGATAGTGTGTCGGGCAATATGGATTCAATTTTCTTCCGGTCGCCTGGGTAAACCCGTTGCGTCCAATAGACGAACTCCCGGTAATCCTGGTTGGAAACCTCGGTTTCATCCATATAAAAGGAAGCCACAGTAACCCTGCGTTGTACATTGTCCCATTTCGACATCACATCTTCTTCCACCCGTCCCATCGTGAAAGTACCCCCTTCGATAAATACCAGACCAGGGCCGGCTGTTTGTTCGTACCCGGAAATATAAGGGATGTTTCCTGTCTCAGCATCATTATAAGCCCACCCCGTTGTTCTTGATTTGGATTGCTTTTTAAAAACACAACCAGAAACCGCCAGGGCTATCAGCATAAAAACCAGAGCTTTACGCATCATATACAAAAAATTAATTTAGCCTTTTTTTTAATGTCACAAATATAACTAATTCATCCGATCATTATTGTACGGAAATTTGAATATTTCACCATTTCATGGTAAACTCCTCTGAATCTTAACATAAGGTGCCAATAATCAAATATCCCACAGAGAATTTTCTCCCTCTGATTCAGTAATAAACTTTTAACGGTGGTGGTTTGTTTTTTATTTCATGATACATTTGCCTGATGTTCCTTGCTTTGTAAATAGGAAGAGTAAGGACAATAATCCGCATTAGGCACCGTTTTGAAATAGTATGTCCGGAATTCGAAAATTTATTGCTGTCATCCTGCTGGTTCCGCTCTTTTCCCTTTCTTTTACCGGGATGGAGGGAACGGCTGCTCCTGAAGGTTACCCATGGAAAAGCAGTTCCGTCCTCAGCAGCGGAAAATGGGTAAAAATCAAAACCACCCGGAAGGGAATCTACAAGGTTACTTACGACAAACTGAAAACCTGGGGATTTACCGCTCCTGAATTGGTTAACGTCTATGGTTCTGGTGGGTATAAACTGGAAGAATCGCTTTCGGCTGTCCCGGTGGATGACCTGGTACTGAATAAAGCCTGGCGTGGGAAAGACAATGCCGGAAAAGACGCCCTTTATTTTTACTCCACCGGAACGGTGAAATGGAGTTGGGATTCCGGAAGTGGCTTATTCCGGCATATACGCAATCCATATTCGGAGGATGGTTATTACTTCCTCAGCCAACTGGGCGATAAGGCTAACAACGTGGAAGTTTCACCGGCACCTGCCAAAACTGCTGACCAGGTTATTACGGCCTTTGATGACTTTAAGTTATATGAAACTGAACAATATAACCTGATCGAATCGGGACAACAGTGGTTTGGGGAGAAATTTATACGGACAACCTCCCGGACTTTTAACATGACCTGCGATAACTTTGTGCCGGGTTCGCAGGCTTTGTTGCTGATCCATGGAGCAGGAAGATCCTCATCTGCTTCTTCCTTTGACATTACCCTGAATCAGGCTAAACTTTCCAGCATCACCTTCCCTGCTGTCGACCTGGAGAACGCCACCGGTCAATATGCAGAAGAGGTACAGCAATTGTATCCTTTTAATGTATCAGCTGCGTCACAGGTTCTTTCCCTGTTGTATTCCGCTTCCAACAGTTTGTCGGAAGCATGGCTGGATTATTTTACCATCAACTGGAGGCGGCAACTTCAGTTGACGGGAAATGAACTCTATTTCCGGGATGCTAAAAGTGCAGGTGCCGGGAAAGTTGTTCAGTTCAATCTTGAAAACGGAACAGGGGGTGTAAAAGTGTTTGACGTTACCGACCCTGCCAACATATCGGAAGTAAGCGCTACGGAAGAAGGAACCCGCCTGGTTTTCAAAAGATCAGCAGACCAGGTCAGGGAATATGTGGCTTTCAAACCTGCTGCCGATTTTCCGGAGCCTACTTTGGTGGGAGAGGTTGCCAATCAAAATCTTCATGCTTTGGCTGTTCCTGATTTGCTGATTGTTTCTCATCCGGATTTTCTTGCTCAGGCCAGTAAAGTGGCTGATTTTCACCGGCAGAAGGACAACATGACCGTAAATGTAGTGACTACCACCCAGGTATTCAATGAGTTCGGATCAGGAAGTCCGGATGCCACTGCCATCAGAAGCCTGGTAAAAATGTTCAGGGACCGCAACAGCAAAATTAAATATGTACTGCTTTACGGCGACGGCAGCTATGACAACAGGAACCTGACCGGAGCCAACAAGGCCTTTATCCCTACATTCCAGTCGGACAATTCACTGACCCCAACAGCTTCTTTTGTTACCGATGATTACTTTGTAATCCTGGATCCGGGGGAAAGTGTTTATGACGGATTGATGGATCTTGGCATCGGAAGGTTGCCTGTTTCCTCAGTCTATGAGGCGCAGACTGTGGCTGATAAAATTCTGAATTATTATTCTCCTGAATCAATGGGGATTTGGAGAACCAACCTGTGCTTTATTGGCGACGACCAGGATGGAAACCTGCACATGTCTGATTCTGAAATACTTGCTACACAGGTAAACAGTGAACACCGTGAATTCCAGACCGATAAGATTTACTTTGACGCCTATCCGCAGATTACCACGCCGGCCGGCGAAAGGTACCCCGGCGTTGTTGATGCACTGAATAAAAGGGTTAAGGACGGGGTGCTCATCCTCAATTATGTGGGACACGCGAATGAACGGTATTTGTCGGATGAGCGGGTGTTAGATGTCTCTGCCATTAATTCCTGGACGAACAGTAAAAATCTGCCCATTTTCGTAACGGCGACTTGCGAATTCAGTCGTTTTGATGCCAGTGAGACTTCCGCAGGAGAGTACATCCTGCTGAACCCTAACGGCGGAGGGATTGGTCTTTTCTCTACCACACGGGTTGTTTACGCCTATTCCAACTTCCTGTTAAGCAGGAATTTCTACAAATATGCCTTTGAAAAAGACAGTGAAGGGTTGAACTACCGGATGGGGGATATCATGCGGTTGGCTAAGATAAACACCCTGAACACCCTTAATAAAAGGAATTTTTCACTTTTGGCTGATCCTGCCTTACGCTTATCCTATCCCAAATACCGGGTGGTAACCCTTACCGTTAATCAGAAACCAGCCCTTACCACAGCGGATACCCTGAAGGCGCTCAGCAAAGTCACCATCACAGGGGAAATCACCAACAATTTCGGAGCAAAACTGAACAGTTTTACCGGCACCATAACCGCTGTTGTTTATGACAAGGTTTCAGTAAGAAATACGCTTGGAAATGCCGGTGAGGATCCATTCACCTATAAAGTGCAGGAAAACATCATCTACAAGGGAGAAGCTTCGGTGTCGAATGGTAGTTTTTCTTTCAGTTTCGTGGTTCCCAAGGATATTTCCTATAATCTGGGCAATGGCAAAATTCTCTATTATGCCCAGAACGGGGAGGACGATGCGCATGGCGCATTTGAAAATTTTGTGCTGGGCGGAACTTCTTCAGGCCAGCTGGCAGACAATAAAGGCCCGGAGGTGAAGCTTTATCTCAATGATTCTTCTTTCCGGAACGGACAGAATACCAACCAGAATCCGCTGATGTTGGCAGAAATTTCCGACGAAAACGGAATTAATACTGTTGGAACCGGGATCGGACATGATATCACAGCCATTCTGGATGACGACAACAGCAATGTGCTCATCCTGAATGAGTATTACCGGGCAGCCAGGAATGATTATACCAAAGGTACGCTTTCTTATCCGCTTAAAGGACTTTCCACAGGTTTACACACCCTGCGGCTGAAAGTTTGGGATGTGGCCAATAATTCCACGGAAGTGAAGATTGATTTTGTGGTGACCGGTGATTTTACGATTGAAACAGTTCAGAATATTCCCAATCCGGTTTCCCGGTATACCGATTTCACTTTTAGCCATAACCAGACCGATGCCACCCTGCTTACCCAGATCGAGATATTCAATCTGGCCGGGCAAAGGATTGACTTGCTGAAACAACAGGTATCCTCCAGCGGGAACACCAGCAGCCCTGTGAAGTGGGTCATGGCAGAGCGGGGAATTCAGTTGCGGAATGGAGTCTATCCTTACCGGATCACCATCCGTTCGGCTGATGGCAAACTGGCCTCCAAGTCCGGAAAAATGCTTATCGCCCGTTAATTTTGTCAGGCAGATAATATTTTTCAGGCTTCACCGTTTTTCAGGCATTGAATCGCAATCAATAAAAGTTCTATCTTTGCACCCTTTGAAAATTTTCATTATGATCAGATCAGTCAGGTTATTTGTAGTAGTATCAGTGTTATTGATCATTGCAGCCAAAGGCTATAGTCAGTCGTCACTGACCGGAGCCAATGTCATCACCACGGGAGTTCCATTTTTAACCATTGCCCCGGATTCCAGGGCTGCAGGTATGGGGGATGCCGGTGTGGGAACCTCTCCGGATGTGAATGCCCAACACTGGAACCCGGCAAAATATGCTTTTATTGAAAGCGACATGGGGGTTTCCCTTTCCTATTCACCCTGGCTCAGGGCACTGGTCAACGACATCAACCTGGCTTACCTGGTGGGGTATAAAAAACTCGATGAATACCAGACAGTAAGTTCTTCACTTCGTTATTTTTCGCTGGGCGACATCGTATTTACCAATGAATATGCGGAATACCAGGGACAGCAAAGTCCGAATGAATTTGCCTTTGACCTGGGTTATACCCGCTTGCTATCGGATTACTGGGCGGGAGCAGTAGCTGTCAGGTATATCCGTTCCGACCTTACCGGAGGGCAGTTAATCAATGGGGTGGAATCACATGCCGGAAATTCATTTGCCGCTGATGTGGCTTTTTATTTCAGGAATGAATTTCAGATCCGCAGACAGGAGAACATCTTCTCCGCCGGGATCAACATTCAGAACATCGGTGCAAAAATATCCTATACCGACGGGGAAGTGAAAGACTTTATACCAACCAACCTCAAGCTGGGAGCGGCCTATACGACTGCGCTGGATGATTACAACAGTTTTACCTTTACCGCAGATATCAACAAGCTGCTGGTTCCAACCCCGCCAAAGGATACTACCACTTACGATGACGGCGATATCCTCTATCCGGGAGGGATTAATTCCGACAAGGGGGTTATTGGTGGTATTTTTACCTCCTTTGCTGATGCTCCCGGTGGTTTTAAGGAAGAGTTGCAGGAGATTACCCTTTCTGTCGGGGTAGAATACTGGTACAACAAACAGTTTGCCCTTCGTGCCGGTTACTTTTATGAGCATGAAAACAAGGGAAACCGGAAATTCATGACGGCTGGTGCAGGATTGAAACTGAATGTATTTGCCCTCGATTTTGCCTACCTTTTACCGGTAGCCCGGAACCACCCGCTGGAAAACACCCTCCGCTTTACGCTCTCCTTTGATGTTGAAGCCTTTGGGGGCCAGCGAAGGTAAAATGAGCTTCCGTACCGGTTTCGGATTTGATGTCCACCGGCTGGCAGAGGGGGAAAGCCTCTGGCTGGGCGGCATTCTGATCCCCCACCACCAGGGGACAGTAGCCCATTCCGACGGTGATGTACTGATCCATGCCATTTGTGACGCCTTGCTCGGAGCTGCCCATCTTGGTGACATCGGTTCCAATTTTCCGGACACTTCTGCGGAATTTAAAAATATCGATTCCAAAATCCTCCTGGCCAGGTGCTGCGACCTTGTCAGAAGACGCAACTATTCCATATCCAATGTAGATTCCACCATTTGCGCCCAACAGCCAAAACTCAGACCTTTTATTGCCGGGATGGAAGAAAAACTGGCAGAGATAATGAGATTGGACCCTGACAGCGTATCCATAAAAGCCACTACCACTGAAAAACTGGGCTTTGAAGGCAGGGAAGAGGGTATTTCAGCTTATGCAGTGGTGCTGCTGGTAACTTATCTTTAATAAACCGGAGAAACCATCTTATGGATGACCATTCCGGAATTTTCCCCACTGCGGCAGATCAGCCAGAACTGGATCAGCTCATCATTTCCAACCCTGTAGTTCTACTGTATTTTTCCACACCTTCCTGTAGCGTCTGCCAGACCCTGAAACCCAAGCTGAAAGAGCTGTTGTCAACTGATTTTCCTTCCATTCAAACCCGGTTTGTGGATGCAGACCGGCAAGCGGAAATTGCTGCCCGATACAGGGTATTTACGGTACCGGTTATCATTCTTTTTGCAGAAGGCCGGGAAGCCATACGCAAAATCCGGTTTATTAACCTGGATGAATTCCGGGAGGAGACAACCCGTTTATTCCGGTTGCTGGCCGATTAATTATCCTTTTATTCCCTGTTGATTTTAGGGATTTCCCTGAACATGTTCCTTCCTGCCGGTGAGAATTCATCGGAGGCGACAAATGCTTTCAGGTTGGGGCCTTTGGGGATTGAAACGCTTTTGGTCCCTTTCATGTGGTCAAGACATGCTTTCAGCAAGGCTTCATTGGGATCGCCAAAAGGTAATAATTCAGCGGCATATTCCCTGGCGCTGATATCCGGAACAAGACCATTGACATAATCGCTCACATTCTGGGAATTGGAGTTCTTAAAGGTAATGGGCTGCATGGCAAAGGAATGATTGGGATTCACATTCCCGTTGTTGTCGATCCAGTCCTTGATGGTGAATGAACCGGCATATTTTCCATATGAATTGGAGCCCACCTGAATGACATTCATGTAAGGATCAAGCCCGCATATCACCATTTCGCTGGCTGAAGCGGTTTCCGAAGTGGCAATAATATATACCTGTGTCAGTCCCAGGGAATTGATGGGCGTTTCCGGTGTTTTTGACGTCTTGGCAATAGAAGAGGTAAAAAAGTCGCTCAGGTAATCAGCACCGTATTTAGAGGTATAATAATTTTGCCAGTAAGCATTCATCTGCATTTTGGAGAAGACTTTTTTAGGGTCTGTCGAATAGATCATACTGGCCAGATAACTGGCTGTTTGTGTCAGACCACCGCCATTGTAACGCAGGTCAAGGATCAACTTCTGAATACCGGCATTTTTAAATTTTCCGAAGACTTTATTGAGTTCGATGTCATAGGAGGAATTGATCAGGCTGTCGTAAGCGCCAATAAAACCGTTATACACCAGGTAGCCTACCTTGGTGTTGTTCACTGTAAAAACAGTATTCAGGTGGATTGGATTTTCCTGTAGCAAGACAGCCGTCATGGTCACCGATTTGCCGTTGGGAACAGGCGTATTTCCGGTGAAGGTGGCCATTCCCATGGTGTAGGTTTTCTTGGTGTACAAAAGGGTTTGGTAATTGGTCAAGGTCATGTTTTCGCCGTTTATCGTCAGGAAGATATCACCGCGCTTCAACCCGGCCTTGGCTGCCGGTGAATTTTTGTACACATAACGGATCACCCCGACCAGGTTTCTGTTGGTTTCACTGATGTAATACAGCATGAAATCCATTCCCATACTTTCGGAAATCCCGGCAATCCAGTTTTCAATTTCTTTTGAATCATCCACGATAAAAGACCATTTGTCAATTGTACCATACTGATACAGTAAGTCATAAAAAAGGTCTTCCGGGTCTGTGTATTTATTCAGAAAAGAATTCAGACTATCTTTGTTATCGTACTTTGAATTGTGGAAAGCAGTGATCTGGTCTTCCCAAAGGTAATAGGAGGAAAGGCCGTTAAAAACAAATTTCAGGGCATCGGAAGCTTCCTTCGGCGGTTCAGGTTCCGGCTCCGGATCATCTTTTTTACATCCGACATAGAGGGTTCCAAAGAGGAAAGCAAAAAGGGCAAATAATAATAACTTTCTCATGCTATTCTGAATTCAGTCTGCAAAAATAAACAGTTTTCCGGGTTCAAAGTTCATTTTTTTTATTTCTTCACTTCCGATGGGTATTCAATCCGGATGTGATAAAGGTTAACCAGTTTCTTCAACAATATTTCCCTGATTTTATCGATATCGGCAAACGTCAGATCTGAATTGTCCAGCTGACGGTCCTTGATTTTCTGATCAATCATAGTATCGATCAGAATTTTTATGTTGTCGTAGGTTTTCTCTTTCATACTGCGGGAAGCAGCTTCTATGCCATCGATCAGCATGACTATAGTGGCTTCTCTGGAGTGGGGCAGGGGCCCGGGGTAATTGAAATCTGCATCTCTGGAAAGCTCACCGGGATTTTCCTGCTGATGTTTGAGGTAGAAATATTTGGCTTTGCCGGTTCCATGGTGGGTCGCAATGAATTCCACGATGCTTTCGGGCAGTTTATATTTCCGGGCGGTTTTGATACCCTTTCTCACATGGTCAATGATGATCTCTGCACTTTTAATGTAGGGAATCTTGTCATGGGGGTTGGCCATGCCGGTCTCCTGGTTTTCAATGAAAAAGTGGGGGCTGACTGTTTTCCCGATGTCATGGTACAGTGCACCTGCCCTGACCAGGAAAGGGTTACCTCCGATTTTTTGGACCACATCCTCTGCCAGTGAAGCGATCTGCATGGAGTGCTGAAAAGTGCCCGGCGCTTCTTCGGCCAGTTTGCGCAACAAGGGCTGATTGGTATTTGAAAGTTCAATCAGGGTGAGGTCAGATACCAATCCAAATAATTTTTCAAAAATGTAGATCAGCGGGTAAACCAACAGGATCAGCAGGCTGCTCCATCCGAACCAGCGGAGCATCCTGATGTTGAAGTTCGCCAGGGTCCCATCCTGAATCAGGGTGACCGCCATAAACAGCACCCCGTAAGTCAGTGCGACCAGTACCGAGGCAATGACTACATGCCCCCGGCGGTGCATGGTTTTCAGGCTGAGAATCGCCACCATCCCTGCTGAAAGTTCCAGTAACACATATTCATAGTTGTTTGGTGCATAAAACCCAATCAGCAACGTGGTGACAATCAGGGTAAAGATCGCTGTTCTGGCATCATAAAAGGTTATAATCACCACCGGAAGGATGGTCAATGGAAAGAAATAAATATGAAGTCCGGGATAGCTGTTGATAACCATCGCCAGCGAAACTATCAGTGTAATGAAGAACAACAGAAAAATGATTTTCCTGATATCCCGTTGAAAATTGCTGTACACAAAAATATAGGTAAACAGCAAGCTAAGCATCACTGAAATCAGGAGCCCTTTTCCAAGGGCGACAAATTGACGGTTGAGGCCTTCCCCCTTCCTTTTCTCAAAGGAACGTTTCAGGGATTCCAATATCTGGAACCTCCCTTCGTCAACGATTTCCCCCTGCAGAATAATCCTTTCCCCGGCCTGTACCATTCCTGTGGCAGTGGCAATGGCAGCCTCCATGTTTTTAAGCTCATTCTTGTTGTAAAGTTCATCAAAGCGGAGATTACTAACGATGTAAATCGCCGGATCTATCACACCCAACTGCGATGAAATCCCTGAAAACCGGTCGATGTTTTGTTTCAGTTTTTCCGAAAAGGCATTGAATGCCGTTTTTTCAGAGTAAAGTAAGGAAACCGGCACTTTTTTCACCGTGTTCCCTGTTACTTTGGAAATTTCTGTTTTGCCTTTCAGGATATCTATCGACTGGGGGGATGATGCTAAAATGCCCAGGTGGTAGTATTTTTCCAATTCATTTGTTAATATCTCGATGACTTGTGCCTTACCGGTATAAGCTGAAGGTATTATCTCTTCAAGTTTTGCTTTAAGCTCCTGCATCTTACGCTGACCGACGGCCGTGTCGATGGTGAAATAAGGTGCAAAGCCATCCATCAGGATTTTTCTTTCCTTCTCAATCTCCTGATCTGATTTCAATATGGCAAAATCAAAGGGAGCTACCAGGTTCTGATGCCGCCAGGGGGCGCCTTTCAGGTATTCATACTTGAACCGCGGCTCCGATGGCAATACAAAGAAAAGAAGCAGCGCTGCAATTACAAATGCAGCAACGCTGAAAATGATTCTGGACCAGACTGTTACCTTTTGCTGAAAAGTTTTCATAATTTTCAGGTGAGCATTCGAATTACATCCTTCAAAATAATACAGGAAGTCCTATATTTGATTTCCTAAAATAGTGTTTTTTCATGATATGAGCATGTTCAATGTAACTTATATCTAAATGAATATTTATTACATGCGACACCGATAGCTATCGGGGCCATGCGTTTTCAGTTATTTTTTTTGAAAACTATCTTATTTAAACACATGAATTACGGTATTTACGGATTAAGTATGATTCCTGTCAGAAGGGAACCCTCTGAAAAAAGCGAGATGGTTACCCAGATTCTCTTTGGCGAACATTTTGAAATAATAACCTATTTACCTGGATGGCTGCAAGTTAAATTGGAATTTGATGGGTATGAAGGCTGGATTGACCAAAAGATGGCGACGCTGGTAAATCCCCGCATATATGAAAAACTGCGGAAAAAAAGTTATGCCGTTACCACTGACATTTTCACGCTGACCCCGGTGGGAAAGGAGCAGCACCTGATGCTCGTTGCCGGAAGTACCCTGCCCTTGTGGAGGCCCAACCTCAGAGAGTTTACACTGAATGAGGAAACAATGGTCATGAAAGGCAATGTGAGTTTCCGCAAACACAAAAATATCAGGCAGTTTATGATTGCACAGGCTATGAAGTATTTCAATGCCCCATACCTTTGGGGTGGGCGTACTCCTTTTGGCATAGACTGCAGCGGTTTTACCCAGATCATATACAAAACTGCCGGGATCCCTATTCCCAGGGAAGCTGCCCAGCAGGTTCGTTTGGGGACACACCTGAGTTTTGTGGAAGAAACCCTGCCAGGAGATCTGGCATTCTTCGATGATGACGACGGAAAGATCACCCATGTCGGGATGTTGTGGGAGAAAAACAAGATCATCCACGCCTCCGGAAAAGTACGGATCGACAATGTAGATCAATTCGGAATTTTTAACATCGATACCAAACGCTACACACATCATTTGAGAGTAATGAAAAGAATTCTATAGTGATGGAAAGTACGGAAGTCTTAATTTATTTTCTGATCATTGCTGCCGGGGCATGGCTGGTCATCCGGTATTGGAAAACGGGTAGGAAGGATGAATAATTTCGGATTTCGGATTTACGATTTCGGATTTACCTGCGGTCTCAACTCCTTTAAATCCGAAATCGTAAATCCGAAATCCGAATTTAACTATATTTGGAAAATATGTCATTCATGTATAAATATCCCCGCCCGGCCCTGACCGTCGATGCGCTGATACTTGCCGGGAAACCCGGAGAAAATCAACTTTTACTTATCAGGCGTGCGAAGGAGCCTTTTCAGGGCAAATGGGCCCTGCCCGGCGGATTTGTGGATATGGATGAAACCCTTGAGACAGCTTGTCTGCGGGAATTGTACGAAGAGACCGGTTTATGTCTTCAGCAGGTTCAACAGTTCAGGGTTTTTGATGCGATTGACCGTGATCCCCGTGACAGGACGTTGTCAGTGGTTTTTTACGGGGTATTGGATACTCCGGCAGCAGTAAAGGGGAGCGATGATGCATCCGAAGCCTGCTGGTTTCCGCTGGGAGAACTTCCGGAGCTGGCGTTTGATCATAGAGAAATCATCCGGGATTTTCTGGCTGACCGGTGACCGGTGACCGGTAATCGGTGATCGGTAATCGGTGATCGGTAATCGGTAGTAAATCCGAAATCGTAAATCCGAAATCCGAAATTTTCCCGTCTCCCTTTTTTCAGCTCCGGTTGTATTTCACCGTGATCTCTTTCAAAAACACTTTGTGCTTGTTTTTAATCTGATCCCAGCGGAATCGCCATCCCCAGTTTCCTTCCGCAATTCCGGGAATGTTCATCCTGGATTCGGCGCCCAGTTCCAATAAATCCTGGAGGGGAATAATGGCCGTGGAAGCCACAGAAGCCCAGGCCATCTCAATCATGCCCCAAACCGGCCGGGGATGGTAGTTTTTCAGGTATTCCTGGGCCAGTTTTTTTTCTGTGCTGCCGGCGGCATGGAGCCAGGCCCAAACGGTGTCGTTGTCGTGGGTTCCTGTATAGACCACCGAATTGGCCGTGAAATTGTGGGGCAAGTGTTCATTGGTTTGATCGGTCGAAAATCCGAACTGAAGCACTTTCATTCCCGGCATATTAAAACGGTCTCTCATCCGTTCCACCTCCGGGGTTATGGTACCCAGATCTTCAGCGATCAGCGGGATAGACCCCAGCTGATTCCGGAGGATTTCGAGCATTTCGGTGCCACGGGCTTCCACCCATTCTCCTCTTTCAGCTGTTTTCTCTCCGGCAGGCACCGACCAGAAGGCTTCCAGTCCCCGGAAATGGTCTATCCTGACCTGATCAAACATCTTCAGGTTGAAATGGATTCGCGCCAGCCACCAATGGTATTCCTGCTGTTTAAGGTTTTCCCAGTTGAAGACAGGGGTTCCCCAAAGCTGCCCCGTAGTACTGAAATAATCAGGGGGAACTCCGCTGACTTTTGCCGGTTGAAGCTGGTCATCCAGGAGAAACAGGTGCGGATTGGCCCAAACATCGGCACTATCGCCCGCAACATACAATGGAATGTCTCCGATGATATGGACATTCTTCGAATTGGCGTAGTTCTTCAGGGAATTCCATTGCCGGAAAAAGAGGAACTGCAGAAATGTCTGGTAATCGACTTCCATGGAGTGCTTTTCCCTGATCTGACTGAGAGCCTCCGCATTTCTTCTTTTCAATTCTTCCGGCCACGATGTCCAGCTTTTCCCAGGAAAATCCTGACGGATGGCCATAAACAGCGCAAAATCTGACAGCCACCAGGAATGTTCATTCAAAAACCGGTCATATTCCTGCAGCATGGCAGGATGGTCTTTCTCCCTGAAATGAGTAAACGCCCTTTTCAGCTTTTCCGTTTTCCAGGAAGTGACCTTTGAAAATTCGACCTGCCGGATATCGTATTTCGGGATGGCTGCCAGGTCGGTGTCTTCCAGCAATCCCTCATTCACCAATAGTTGAAGGTCAATGAGCAGCGGATTACCCGCAAAAGCCGAAAAACACTGGTACGGGCAGTTGCCAACGTTGACCGGGCCCAGGGGAAGGATCTGCCAGAGCCGCTGTTTGGTCTCCTGCAAAAAGTC
>DAIDJX010000055.1 GCA_027451165.1 Prolixibacteraceae bacterium
GAGGTCAATGTCTTCCCCATACATAAAGAAAGTCTCGTCCAGCAAACCGGTATGGTCAAGCGCTGTTCTTCTCAAAAACATATAAGCACCGCTGAGTACATCAACAGGCTGGGTTTTATTCTCCGGGAGGTAGCTGAGGTGGTATCTGCCGAAAACCTTTGATTGAGGGAAAAGGGCTGATAGTCCGAAAATTTTGTAAAATGCTACCCAGGGGGTAGGGAGCCCCCGTTTGGATTCAGGAAGAAACCTGCCTTTCCCGTCGATCATTTTTACACCAAGGCCTCCGGCATCGGCATGTTGATCCATGAATTGGATGCATTTGGAGAGGGTATCTTCCCTGATTACGGTATCCGGATTGAGCAACAGTACATATTCTCCTGAGGAAGCCTGGATGGCCTGGTTGTTGGCCACAGAAAAGCCAGTGTTTTTTTCGTTCCGGATCAGGTTGACATGGGGGAATTTTTCCCTCACCATCTGGCAGGATCCATCGACCGAGGCATTGTCCACCACAAAAACTTCAACATCTGTTCCCCTGGCAGCTTTCATGACGGAATGCAGACACTGTTCCAGAAAATGTCTGACATTGTAATTCACAATGATGACCGAAAGCTTCATGTTTATTTTCCCAGGCTTTGTTCAAACTCGACCCGGTTAAGGATGGACCGGCCGAGCGTAATTTCATCGGTGTATTCCAGCTCATCGCCAAAAGAGATGCCGCGGGCCAGGGTGGTGACTTTCACCCCTTTGCCTTTTAATTTCCTGTAAATGTAAAAGTTGGTGGTGTCGCCTTCCATGGTGGCGGGGAGGGCAAGGATTACTTCTGCGAGGTTTTCTTTTTCAGTTCTTTCCACCAGGGAGTCAATTTCAAGATCGGAGGGAGCTATCCCGTCCATCGGGGAAATGATTCCTCCCAACACATGATACAGCCCTTTGAACTGGTGGGTATTTTCTACTGACATGACATCCCGGATATTCTCAACCACACATACAACGCTGTTGTCGCGGGAAGGAGCGCTGCAGAGTTCGCACAGCGGTGTATCCGACAGATTGTGGCATCTCCGGCAGTGCATGATATCCTGTCTTAAACTGATCAATGCGTTTCCCAACCGGGTCACATCCTCCTTGTCCTGCCTGACCAGATGCAAAACCAGCCGAAGAGCACTCTTCCTGCCGATGCCTGGTAACCTGGCAAACTCATTGACTGCATTTTCCAGCAGTTTTGACGGATATTTTTCCGGAGTGATCATGTTTATTTTAACCTGATGGTCTGATCGCGGTTGGGACCTACGGATACTATGGATACCGGAATACCGGTTTCGTCTTCAATGAAATGGATGTAATTTTTGAAAGCATCCGGGAATTCTTCCACCTTTGTGATCGCGGTAAGATCGCATTTCCATCCCGGTAGTTCCACATAAATGGGTTTTAACCGTTCACTGATTTCGAAGGGGAAGGATTCAATCACTTCGCCATCCTGTTCATAACCCACGCACACACGGATAACCTCAAACTGGTCGAGTACATCCGCTTTCATCATGATCATTTCTGTGGTTCCGTTCAGCATAATGGCATACTTCAGTGCCACAAGGTCAAGCCATCCGCATCTGCGGGGCCTTCCCGTGGTGGAACCAAATTCGTTTCCTGCTTTCCGGATAAAATTTCCAATTTCATCATGCAATTCCGTAGGGAAAGGTCCGCTGCCCACCCGTGTGCAGTAGGCCTTGAAAATGCCTATCACTTTGCCGATTTTTGACGGCGCAATTCCCAGGCCGGTGCAGGCACCTGCGCAAATGGTGCTGGAAGAGGTTACAAAGGGATAGGAACCGAAATCAATGTCGAGAAGGGTGCCCTGAGCGCCTTCTGCGAGCAGTGATTTCCCCTCCCTGAGTTTTTCATTGATGTAGTTTTCACTGTCAATGATCGGAAACGACTTCAACAATTCAATACCTTCAAACCACTCCTTTTCACAGGCATCCAAAGTCTCCTCATAGTCAAAGTGATAGAGTTTGGAAAGTATTTCCTTGTGGTTATCGGTTTTTGCCGTGTATTTGTACTCAAAATCGCTGCTTAGGTCACCTACCCTGAGTCCATCCCTTCCGATTTTATCCCGGTAGGTTGGCCCGATACCTTTAAGGGTGGAACCAATCTTCGACTCTCCCTTGGCCATTTCTGAAGCAGCATCCAGTAAACGGTGGGTTGGCAAAATCAGATGAGCCTTCCTCGATATCAGGAGATTGTCACCGATCTCAAATCCCTTTTCTGTGAGTGATACTATCTCCTTCCTGAAAACCACCGGGTCGATTACGACACCATTCCCGATGATATTGATCTTATTTTTGCGGAAAATGCCTGAGGGAATGGTGTGCAACACCTGTTTAATATTGTTGAACTCCAGGGTATGCCCTGCATTGGGCCCTCCCTGGAAACGTGCAATGATATCATAATCAGGGGTAAGCACATCCACCACTTTCCCTTTACCTTCATCTCCCCACTGTAGCCCAAGCAAAACATCTGCCTTCATGAACGTTGGATTGTTAATGTTATTCAAAATATATCAGTAAGCAAATATCAATAATAAAACAGCACAATTTCCCCATAGGATTCAAAAAATGCCTCAATTTACGAATATCGTTAATATTTCCCGTCAGGGAAACCGGTTATTTTGTTTTGGGAAGCTGTTGGCCGTAAATATACAGGGTATGATGTGAAAGCGAGAAATTGTTTTGCTGACACACCTCTTCTATGATTTTTCTGACACCGGGATGATTGAATTCAATCACTTTTCCGGAGGAAACATCAATGAAATGGTCATGCTGAATGTTGGCGTACGCTTTTTCAAATTGTGCTATGTTTTTCCCAAACTGATGCTTTACCAGCAGTTTACACTCCAGCAATAATTCAATGGTGTTGTAAAGTGTGGCCCTGCTCACCCTGTAGTTCTTGTTTTTCATGGAAATATAGAGTGATTCTACATCAAAATGGCCATCCCTGGTATAGATCTCATCCACAATGGCAAATCTTTCGGGTGTTTTACGGTGACCATGAGCTTCCAGGTACTCTATAAATATATTCTTCACCGTTTCCCTTGTTTTCTGACTATTCATAATTAAACCAAATTCAAATAGCAGATCAAAAATAATAAATTTTCAGGCAAATGAAATAAATTAATCGTTAAGGTTTTCCACCCTGATTACCTTATCGATGCCTTTGATTTTGCCCAGGTGGTGAATTAGGGTGTTCAGGTCGTCGGTACTGTGAATGTAAATAAAGAGATCGCCTTCGAAAAGCCCGTCATGAGTGTCAAATTTGACAGAGCGCATGTTGATGTTGTGTTGTTTGGAAATGATATTGGTAACATCACTAACGATTCCCGTCCGGTCAAATCCTGAAAGGTTCAGCCGGGTTAAGTAAGAAAGCTTTTTGAATTTGGTCCATTTGGCGGTTATGATTTTGTTTCCCTGGCTACCGACCAGTTTTTCAGCTTTCTCGCATTCTTTCTTATGGATGATGACATGGTCGCCGGCACTGATGTATCCGATAACATCGTCGCCTGGGATGGGGTGACAACATTTGGCCAGACTGTAAGTGATATCATCGGCATTTTCTTTCAGGAGGAAGGGTTTTTGTTTGTCAAGTAATCTGGTAGGTTCCTCTCCTTTTTCTTCCTCTTCGGATTCTTTCAAATGGCTGTTTTTCCCTTTGAAGGTGATGTTCCAGTACTTGATGAATTTGTTCGTTGATTTACGGGCCAGAATTTTATCGAGGTCATCCAGTTTCAGGATTCCCATGCCTACTTCTGAATAAAGCTGTTCCTTATTGTTGAGGTTGTAATGGTCAACAATTTTCTTCAGGGTATTGGCAACCAGGGGGGCACGATGGTCACGGATGGCTTTTTCAACCAGTTCTTTGCCTACTTCCAGGTGGTGATGTTTTTCTGCCCGGAGCGCATCTTTAATTTTCCCTCTGGCTTTTGCGGTAGCGATAAAACTCAACCACTGTTGCTGAGGTGTCTGGTTCTCAGAGGTAAGGATCTCCACCTGGTCACCATTTTGCAGAATGTGACTGGGAGGTACCAGCTTCTGGTTGATTTTTGCTCCGATACATTTGTTCCCCAGGTTGGTATGGATTTCATAAGCTACATCAATAACGGTGGAGCTTTTGGGGAGTTTGATCGTTTTTCCCTTGGGGGTGAAGACTACAATCTCCGAAGCGAAGAGGTCGAGTTTGAAATCATCCAGGAACTCAAACGCATCGGTTTCAGAATTTTGCAAATGATCGCGGATACGTTCTATCCACCGGTCCAGTTCGTTTTCGGCAATCCCCTTGTATTTATAGTGCGCGGCAAAACCATATTCCGCCACCTGATCCATCCGTTCGGTCCTGATCTGAACTTCCACCCATTTTCCCTGTGGTCCCATCACGGTAACATGCAGTGATTCGTAGCCATTTGCCCGCGGCATGGTGATCCAGTCCCTGATCCTGTCGGGTTTGGGCTGGTAGATATCCGTGACAATCGACAAAACTTCAAAACACTGTCTTTTCTCGGAGATTTCAGTTTTTGGCTTTAGAAGGATCCGGATGGCCAGCAGGTCGTATATCTCGTCAAAGGTAACTCCCTTGGTGCGCATTTTGGTCCAGATGGAATACATCGATTTAAGCCGGTGGGTAACCGTACACTCAATGTGTTCTTCTGCCAAACGCTCCCGGATCGGGGTAATAAATTCATTGACCAGGTAATTCCTTTTCTCCTCCTGGTCATGCAGCTGATACAGCAAATGCTTGTAATCTTCCGGGTGTTTGAATTTAAAGCTCAGTTCTTCCAACTCATTTTTTATGGCATACAAACCGAGCCGGTGGGCCAGTGGGGCATACAAATAGAGGGTTTCTCCGGATACTTTCAGCTGTTTGAGCGGGGGCATTGACTCCAGCGTGCGCATATTGTGCAGCCGGTCAGCCAGTTTTATAATAATTACCCGGACATCATCCGACAAGGTCATCAGCATCTTTTTGAGCGTCAGTGCCTGGCGGGAATCCATTTCTCCGGAAAGTTTAGTCAGCCCATCCACGATTCTCGAGACATTCTCCCCGAACATATTCCGGATATCCTCAGTGGTATAATCGGTATCTTCCACCACATCATGGAGGATGGACGCAATCACAGAGGTGGCTCCCAGACCGAGGTCATGGGCTACAATAGTGGCAACGGCGATGGGGTGAACGATGTAAGGTTCTCCCGATTTTCTCCGGATACCGTCATGGGCGGCATTGGCAAAAACAAAAGCCTTATCCACCTTTTCCATCCTTTCCGGATCGAAACGTTTGGATATTTCCCTTTTCAGATCATCATAACAGTCGTTGATCTGTCTGATTTCAGCTTTTGTAAACAAAGACATCTTCCAGTGTTACCTTTCCTTTTTCTTTTATCAGATAATTGATACCAACATGAGCATTTATTCCTGCCCGGATATCGCTTTCCTTATCTCCGATCAGAACGCAGGAGGCAAGATCCAGATCAAATTTTCCGGCAGCTTCCAGGATCATTCCCGGATTTGGTTTCCGGCAACTGCAAGGACCTGAGAAATCAGGATGGTGGGGACAAAAATATACTCCCGCAATTTCAATACCTTCCAGCCGGAACTGCTCCTTCATCCAGTCATTCAGATGGTGGAAATCACTTTCCTTGTAGTATCCTCTGGCAATGCCAGCCTGGTTGGTAATGACAATGATCAGGTACCCCCGATGGTAAAAATCCCTGACCAGTTCAAACAGTCCCTCCCTGAATTCAAAATCTTCTACTTTATAAACATAGTGTTTTTCTACGTTTATTGTGCCGTCGCGGTCCAGGAACAAGGCTTTATTTTGCAATTTCTTCATTTCTGAAAAAACAGGGAGGCTTGCCGGTAGGTTTCCGGAATACCAATATCTATAAAATCGTCTTCAAAACTGATCCCATAAATCCTGATCCTCCCGGTATTCTTTTCCAGGAAATCTTTTTCCAGCGAGAATTCCGGAGGGAGGTCAAAGCCGGAAAAGATACCGGTTTTCATCAGGTAAATTCCGCCATTGATGCGGGCGGGGCCTGAACCGGTTTGTTTCTCACTGAAACTGTTTATTCTTCCATGTTTCGTCATTCCAACCACCCCGTATCTGTCAGGGTCGGACACCGGATGCAGGGCCAGCAAAATGTCTGCATTGTGTCGGAGCGCTGTATTTTCCATGGTTTCCAGCGGTATCCTGAAAAAGGTATCACCGTTCACCACAAATACCCGTTCTCCGGAAACCATTGAAAGCGCATGTTTGATGCCGCCCCCTGTTCCAAGGGGTGTGGTTTCCTGAGCGTAACTTATGGCTAACTGGTGATATCTGTCTCCAAAATGGGTAGCAATCAACTCAGAGCGGTATCCTACCGACAACACTATTTTGTCAATACCCTGGCTGGCAAGGAAATCAAATAAATATTCCAGAAAAGGCCGGCCGTTGATTTCTGCCATCGGTTTGGGTCGATCAGGAACTACGGTATTCAGGCGTGTACCAAAGCCTCCTGCAAGAACAATGGCCTCCCTGATTGTCATCCGAAAATCCGTTTTTCAGTCATTTCGCAAAGAATATGACCAATGGTGATGTGCAGTTCCTGAATCCTGGGGGTATCGGTGGAGGGAATGTTAATCAGCACATCACAGATGTCTTTCATCATCCCTCCGCTCAATCCGGTAAAGCCAATAACCGTCATTCCCCGCGATCGGGCAGAATAAATGGCCTCAAGTATGTTTTCTGAGTTACCTGAAGTGGAAAGGGCAACAAGTACATCTCCCTCTTGTCCGAAAGCTTCCACATAACGGGCAAAGGCTCTTGCAAAGCTATAATCGTTGGAATAGGCCGTGACAAATGAGGAGTTCACATGGCAGGCTTCTGCCGGCAGCGGGGGACGGTCAAGGTAGAACTTTCCTGACAACTCTGCTGCAAGGTGCTGGGCATCAGCAGCGCTGCCTCCGTTTCCGCAGAACAACACCTTTTTGCCCTCCTTCAGCGAGGAGGTGAGCAGTAGCGCAGCTTCTTCCACCCTAAGCAGCAACTCCTGGTCGCTAAGCACTTTCTGCTTTATAGTGATACACTCCTGTAGTTTATTTTGAATTTGAATTAAATCAGACATTTATAGTTTGTTGAAGTTTTACAAGAAAAGAAATGGAGTTTATTTTTTCATTATATTTCAGAGTCAAAATTATTCCAGTCATGCTCATAACAGCCGCTTCGCGGCTAAATCTTTGTAGAATCGTATTCACCACATAAGATTCTGAACCGCGTAGCGGTGAAATCTGCACCATTAAGAGATTTCACAGCTACGCTGCTTCTGTCACCAGTTTATTCCGGCTTTCTACAAAGATACAGCGGCTCCGCCGCATTTCAAAGTCTGATCATAACTTTCATTTATGTCTGAACTTTAATAACTATACTCTCCAGCTGTTCATCCCGGATTTTGTAAAATCGAAAGGGGTAACCACTCCTCCAAACTGGTCAAGGCTTTTCGTAACAGCATAACGGGTATTGCCGGGGCAATAAAAGAACATATAGCCACCGCCTCCTGCTCCCGAAATTTTCCCACCCAGGGCACCGGCTTCTCTTGCCGAATCATAAATCCGGTCGATGGTGGGGTTGGTGATCCCTTCAGCCATTCTTTTTTTGTATTGCCATGCTTCATGCATCTGTTTCCCGATGAGGTCAAGTTCTCCTTTTAGCAGGGCTTCCTTCATCCGGGTGGCCATCAGCTTTGTACTGTGCATTGCCTCAATCGAAGGCTGCTGTTTATTGCGAAGGCTGTTCCTGTTTTTCGATGATATCAGAGGAGAGCCTGCTGGTACCGGTAAAATAAAGCACTATATTGAAAGCCAGTTCGTTAAGAATTTCACTTCTGATTCTGAGTGGATTCACAATAACTTTATTGTCTTTGTAAAATTCCATAAAGTTTACGCCTCCGAAGGTGGCAGCATATTGGTCTTGTTTACCTCCGGAATAACCCAGGTCGATCCGCTCAATAAGATAAGCCAGGAATGCCAGGTCATATTCGCCCAGGGGAAGGCGCAGCCATTCCACAAAGGCGCCCAGTATAGCTGTTACCAGGGTAGAAGAGGAGCCCAGCCCCGAACCGGGAGGTGCATCCACCCAGGTTACCAGTTCAAAGGAGAGGGCTTCCCCTGTGAAATCTTTTACAATCCTGTTGTAGATCCCTTTGTGCAGGTCGAGTGTCCCGTCAGGGGGAATCACTTTCAGGGAAGGATATTCCACTTCTTCCTTTTTATCTTCGGCACGGAATACTATCGTCCCTTTTTTGTTGGGGATGATGGTGGCATACGCGTAACGGTTGATGGTAGCGTTAAGGATAGCGCCGCCATATAAATCAGAATAGGGGGAGACATCGCTTCCGCCGCCTGCCAGTCCTATTCTCAGCGGAGCCTTGCTTCTGATGATCATTTCCAATGGGTTGTTTCTTTATAAACCTCTAAGATAGCATTTACCATGTTACTCCACAGGTATTTCTTTTTTTCGGTGGCTACACCGGTTTCAAATCCCTCCTGGCGCTTATTCAGAAAAAAATCAGCGATGGCGTCGGCTATTGCCCCGGGATTGGGTTCCACCACATAGCCGGCTTTCAGGTGGGGAACCATTTCCGGAAGCCCACCCACCCTGGTGACCAGCATGGGTTTGTCAAAATTGTATCCGATCTGGGTAACGCCGCTTTGTGTGGCGTGTTTGTAAGGCTGCACTACCAGGTCGGCAGCACAGAAATACCGGTTAACCTCCTCATTGGGGATAAAATCAGTACGAAGGATAACACGGTCGCGGAGTTCAGGCTGACTGACCAAGGCCAGATAGGGAGCGTTGTCGGTGTAAAACTCACCTGCAACGATCAGTCTGACTGGTAATTCCTGCAACCGTTTGTCTGCAAATGCCTCCAGCAACCAGTCCAATCCTTTGTAATCGCGGATAAACCCAAAAAAGAGCAGGTACCGGAACTTCGGATCCAGACCAAGTCTTTCCAATGCAGTTTCCCGGGTGAGCGGTTCCCCGAAATCATCAAACAGAGGGTGGGGGGAAAGCCTGACAGGAATATCTTTTCTGAAAAGGGCTGCATCAGCTGCAACACTGGCCGACATGGCCACAAGACCATCAATGCTGTTCATGAAGATGCGCGTCAGGAGCTTGTCTCCGGGGCGTTTCTCATGGGGGATGATGTTGTCGGCAATGCAGATCACCCTCGTTTTCCTGTTTTTGCGGATAATTCTGGCCAGGGTGCTGAAACAGGGCGACATAAATGGTATCCAGTATTTGAAAAGGATGAGGTCGTCGGCTTTTTTCCGGAGTCTTATCCCGTTGCTGACCCAGTTAAAAGGATTTACCGAATGGATGGTTGCCCTGATCATAAGACCGGCAGGTTTTTCCCAGGTGGCCAGCTGACTTTTCCCCGGAAATAAAAACGAAGGGTACTGAAACGTAAAGGTTTCAAGTTCCACCTCATGTCCCTGTTTCAGAAACTCTCCCGCCAGTCTTTCATTGTATGCAGCCAGGCCACCCCTGAAGGGCCATGCTGTACCGATTATCCTGATCTTCATATATGGTTGTAATCCCCATGCTGAAACATGGATTGGTGATTACCGATATTGTTACCCCCATGCTGAAGCATGGGGTTGGCAGCGGCAAATTTAACCATTTTATTCTTTTAACCCTGAGATAAATTCTTCAACATAGGGGATTACCAGGTTTTTATCGCGGATATCGAACCAGCGGATATCCGGATCTTTCCTGAACCAGGTCAACTGTTTGCGGGCATAGCGCCTTGAATTGGATTTGATTTTTTCAATGGTTTCTTCCCGGTTTGATTTCCCATCCAAAAAATCGAACCATTCCCTGTAACCTACCGTATTGAGCGCCTGGTAAGCCCTGAAGGGGTACAGCACTGCAGCTTCCTGTTCCAGTCCGTCTGCAATCATCCGGTCTACACGACGGTTGATTCTGTCGTATATAATCCCCCTTTCCGCAGTTAACCCGATTTTTAGTATGCGGAATGGCCTGACTTTTATGGTATTTGTTCTCATCCGGGAATAAGGGATGCCCGACATGATGCACATTTCCAGTGCATGAAGAAGCCGTTTAGGGTTGTGCAGGTCAACCTGGCTGTAATAGTCAGGATCCAGTTTTTTTAACTCAAAGCGCAGACATTCAATCCCTTCCGCTTCCCACCTCTGGATAAGACCCGCCCTTATTTCAGGGTCTACCTCCGGTAAATCATCAATTCCACGGCAAACAGCATCAATGTAGAGCATCGAACCCCCGGCCATGACAACAACGGGATTGGTCATAAACAGGTGTTCGAGGAGGGAAAGAACTTCCAGTTCAAATTTTCCAGCGTTGTACCGGTCATGGATGGAAACAGTGTGCACAAAATGGTGCCTGATGTTTTTCATCTCTTCTTTAGTGGGGGCTGCAGTACCGATACGCATTTCCCGGTAAATCTGACGGGAATCAGCCGACACAATGTCACACCCGAAGCGGGCTGCCAAAGTGAGGGCAGTTTCCGTTTTTCCGATTCCGGTAGGGCCGGTCAGCACAATTAACAGTGGCATCATGACAGGGTGAATGAATTCAGGCGGCTAAGATAATCAGGGATCAGGCAACCACAAAAAAAAACTGTTCAGCCATAAAGTTGAACAGTTTTCAGAAGGCATTGAGGAGGAATTATTTCATGTATTCCTCCATCTCTCCGTAGATTTCATAATAATCACTCAGCAGGCCATAATCAGGATCTTTCTTTTCAGGCAAACTGAATAATTCTCCCGTCACCAGTTCATCGTAAGCCTGAACGGGAATTTCACCCCCGCTCAGGGTGACTGATGGTTCCCTGAGATTATTTTCCATAAATGCTCCAGTTAGTTTCAGATTTATATAACGATCGTTCAGATAATCAAAAATATAGCGGATGATATTTACCGGTTGCTGCATGATATCACCCACCTGGGTGTTTTGCATGTTGCGTAATTTGCTGTTTTTTTTCCAGGTGAAAAGTTGGGTGATTTCAATCAGGTGTTGCCGGTGTTTTCCGGTAATATGAAAATTGGCCAGGTGAGAAGGTTGAAAACCAAGCGCTGTTTGAATCGCCTGGTGAAGATCCCAAAAAGTGTGACCAGCATCAATACCGACACGCATTTGGAAATCAGGTGATTCATTACAACTTCCTGTAAATTGATAAATCATAACCCGGCTTTAATGAATGGTGTAAAAATAAAAATGATTTTTCAATAAAAACAATAGTTTGAAAGCAGGGTTACCTTGTTTTCTGTTGTAATCAAAGATCAGGGCAAAGGATTTCACCGGCATCAGGCAACCTATTGCATTAATAATGAATGTAAATTAGAGACAAGACAGGGTTGCGTGAGGGGGCATTAAAATTCAATTAAAAAAAATTAAAAAATGTTAAATCCTTTTTTCACCTCCGATCAACCGATAAAACCATACATTCAGGAGCGTCCGTTTATTTTGACACAGATGAAGTCAATAAAAAAGGGGCGATTCTCGCCCCTTTAATTATGTTAATAAAGTTGTTCTTTATTTTACGCTGTCCATATAAACAATCAGGTCGACCAGTTTGCAGGAATAACCCCACTCGTTATCATACCAGGAAACAATCTTCACGAAATTATCGTTGAGTCCAATTCCTGCGCCTGCATCAAAGATAGAGGTTCTGGAATCGCCCAGGAAATCGGTGGATACCACGGCATCTTCTGTGTAACCCAGGATACCTTTCAGTTCACCTTCGGAAGCGGCTTTCATCGCGGCGCAAATGGCTGCGTAAGGAGCTGGTTTTTCCAGGCGGCAGGTGAGGTCAACCACTGAAACATTGGGAGTCGGAACACGGAAGGCCATTCCGGTCAGTTTGCCTTTCAGGGAAGGGATCACTTTGGTAACAGCTTTGGCGGCTCCGGTGGATGAAGGAATGATATTCTGACCGGCACCGCGACCACCTCTCCAGTCTTTCATTGACGGTCCGTCAACAGTCTTCTGGGTGGCAGTGGTGGCATGAACGGTTGTCATAAGGCCTTCGATGATACCGAAATTGTCGTGCAGCACCTTGGTAACAGGGGCGAGACAGTTGGTCGTGCAGGAGGCATTCGATACGAAGTTCATATCGTTGGAGTAAGTGGTGTGATTTACACCCATGACAAACATCGGAGTGTCGTCTTTGGAAGGAGCTGACATCACAACTTTTTTGGCTCCGGCATCCAGGTGGGCCTGGCATTTCACTTTGTCAAGGAACAATCCTGTGGCTTCCACCACGTATTCAGCACCCACTTCATCCCATTTCAGCTGAGCGGGATCTTTCACCTGGGTAACCCTGATTTTCTTTCCATTGACGATCAGCGCGCCATTGTCGACTGAAACTTCTCCCTTGAATTTTCCGTGGGTAGAATCGTATTTCAGCATATAGGCAATGTAATCCACATCCAGCAGGTCGTTGATCCCTACCACTTCAATGTTCTCCTTTTCCATGGCTACGCGGAAAACCAATCTTCCGATGCGACCAAATCCATTGATACCAATTTTTATTGTTGACATAATTCTCAGATTTAATTTATCCATACAAAGTAAAAACTATTATTTTATTTATACGCCGGCATCAGGTCACTTTCCGGAGAAATGACCATTAAGTTAAGGTATCATTAAGCGATGACGAACTGTTCAGCCAGGCACTATATAATATAATGGTATCTTCACACTCACCGGGTGACTACACCACCTAAGCTCTACAAAGTCACCCGGTGAGTTATCATTAAGCGATTTCGGATTTACCTGCGGACTCTCTTGCCTTTCAATCCGAAATCGTACATCCGAAATCCGAAATTCATTTAAATCCGAAATTACTTCAGCTCTCTGATCTTAATGCTCCTGAACATGACCTTATCTCCGTGATCCTGCAATAGTATCGGAAACTCTTGCGCTATACCGAAATCCTTCATCTTTGAGAACTTGCTTTGTGCCACATGTGCCAGAAAGTCCGCTCCTCCACGCTCATATTCCAGTACTTTTCTTCCATTCAGCCAATGCTCCGCATGGTTGTTGGGATAAAGGATCACCCCGCCGCGGTTCCAGTTTCCGGGTTGGTTGATAAACCTGGATTCCTTTTTTGCCGGAATCAGGTCGTACAAGGAAGCCATGGTGCGGTTGCCGTTGATGCCCAGTTTGGCATCGGCATGAAGGGAATCGTCCAGCACCTGGTATTCCAGTCCGACCGACGGGCCATTGTTCCCGGTGCAGTACTTCAGCCCGCTGTTGGCCCCGGGGGTAAGGTTAAAATCGAATTTCAGCTCAAAGGCTTTGAATTTTGCGGTAGTGACAATATCACCGCTGCGTTGGGATTCCTCTTCTTTTGAAAGAATGGTCAGGTTCCCGTCCTGCGCAACCCAGGCCTTTCCCTTAACAGGTCCGCCCTGGGCACTTTCCCATCCCTGCGTGGATTTTCCGTCAAACAACAGGCGGAAACCCTGTTTCTTCTCCGGTTCACTCAAGTTATTCGGGATCATATTGACCACATAAATATCTTCAAAAGGGGCTGCGGTAAGCTCTCCTGTTGTGATGAAGATGTTTTTCCAGCGGATGATCTGGCCTTCCTGGCTTTTATCCCTGATGGCATGAACCTGGAGGGCAATGAAGCCCTTGGGGGTCATGTCATCGATCACCCAGGCTACTGGTTTCCCGTTCAGCCAGGTGCGGATGGAATTCCCGATGCACTCGATCTTGTAATGGTTCCATTTTCCAACCTTAAAGGCTGCTTTTGCAGCAGGATTGAGTTCATTGGTGTATAACCACCCCCTCCGGGCCTCATCATAAATTCCCCCGGACCAGGCCCTTGTGGAAGGATCCACTTCGCACTGATAACCGTGAACCCGGCCATTCTGGTAATCCGGTTTGCTTTCACTGCGGAACTGAATGCCGGAATTCATGTCCGATTCGACCATTAAATCAAGCGTAAGTACAAAATCTCCGTATTCTTTTTCAGTAACCAGAAAAGAATTGGGGGTATTGGCCACTGTTTTTCCGATAATCTCTCCATTCCTGACTTCATACAACGCTTTACCGTTCAACTGTTTCCAACCTTTCAGGTCTTTCCCGTCAAACAGTTTTTCCTCACATACCTTTTGTGAAAAACCTGACGTTACAAACAGCAAAAAAACGACAGAAAGAAAAAATACCTGTTTCATGAAATTATTGGTTTGATTAGTTTTTTTAAAACACAATTCATGCAAAAATAATCATTATATAAGACCAATATCCCCTTCCAAGGTTTAACCGGAATATGATTTCGCTGTCAATGCATCTTACAACATCTCCCTGTTCAGATTACCGGTTTCAGGTAATAACATTCTCCTGTCTCCCGCTCCGATTATCAACGGCGGTTTTTCAAACAGCGGCACGGGGTGTTTCGGGACGTAGTTCTATTGATATTGATCTCCTATGGAGAATCATTTGCCCTCCCGTTTCCGGTCCCTGAGCGATGGTCCCTGAGCGGAGTCGAAGGGAGTCGAAGGGAGCCGAAGCGCCGGCATCCTGTAGCGCCTCCAGAATTTCCAGGTGGTCAGTGAAGTGTAAGTGATCATCTTGTTGAAGACCGGGAAACGCATCAGGTAATGCACCACTTTGTAGCCGGCGAAGAAAACAATCAGCCATACAGACCATTGAAAAAGGAAGTGGAGAATCTTATAAGCCATCCATGATTCTCCAAAGGCAAAAGAGACCAATTGAGTAACTTTTCCGGTGATCCAGGGATTGACCCAGGCAGAAAGGATAAAAATCAGGACAAATACCATGGAATGGGCTGTTTCAATGGCTCTTTCCGGACAATTGTTCATGCATTTC
>DAIDJX010000056.1 GCA_027451165.1 Prolixibacteraceae bacterium
ATGTTACGTTGAAATTACCTTCAGGAGAAACCCGTATGGTGTTGACTACCTGCAGGGCTACCGTTGGAATTGTTGGAAACAGTGACCACAACCTGGAAAAATCGGGTAAGGCAGGTCGCAGCCGTTGGATGGGCCGTCGCCCGAGAGTCCGTGGTGTAGCGATGAACCCGGTTGATCACCCGATGGGTGGTGGGGAAGGCCGTGCCTCAGGAGGTCATCCGCGTTCAAGGAAAGGTTTGTTGGCCAAGGGCTATAAAACCCGGACCCCGAAAAAGGCATCCAGCAAGTACATTGTAGAACGTAGGAAGAAATAATTGAAAGGAAAGCAACATGAGTCGTTCATTAAAAAAAGGCCCGTTCATTGCCTTCAAACTTGAGAAGAAAGTTCTGGAAATGAATGCTGTTAACAAGAAGTCGGTAGTGAAGACCTGGGCCAGAGCATCTGTTATTTCCCCTGATTTTGTGGGTCACACCATTGCCGTGCACAACGGGAACAAATTTATCCCGGTGTATATCACGGAAAATATGGTTGGCCATCGCCTGGGAGAATTTGCACCTACCCGTACCTTCAGGGGCCATGCCGGTAACAGGAAATAAGTAGTATGCCAATTGTAATTAGTAAATTGAGAATCAATGGGTGCCAGAAAAAGAGAATCTGCTGAAAAACGCAAAGAACTGAAGAAACAACAATATTTTGCTGTTTTAAGAAATTGCCCGACTTCCCCGCGGAAAATGAGGCTCGTAGCCGATATGATCCGGGGAATGGAAGTAAACAGGGCATTGGATGTGTTGAAATTTTCGTCCAAGGAAGCGTCAGAGAAAGTGGAAAAACTGCTGATGTCAGCCGTAGCCAACTGGCAGGCCAAAAACGAAGGAGCCCGTATTGAGGAGCATCCTTTGGTGGTGAGCCGGATTATGGTTGACTCAGGAAGGATACTGAAAAGGTTGAGACCGGCTCCCCAGGGTCGTGGACACCGGATCAGGAAACGTTCCAACCATGTGACCATATACGTGGACCAAAAGAATGAAGTTGTTGAAAAAGTTAACTAATCACAGATGGGACAAAAAGTAAATCCAATTTCCAATCGTCTGGGATTCATCAAAGGATGGGATTCCAACTGGTTTGGCGGAGACAATTATGGTGACAAACTGGTGGAAGACCAGAAAATCCGTGACTATCTGAATGCGCGCCTTTCCAAGGCCAGTGTGTCAAAGATCATCATCGAACGCACACTGAAGCTCATCACGATCACGGTGCACACCTCCCGTCCGGGGATTATTATTGGTAAAGGGGGCCAGGAAGTTGACAAACTGAAAGAGGAACTCAAGAAAATTACCAGTAAAGAGGTTCAGATCAACATCTTCGAGATTAAGAGGCCCGAACTGGATGCCCGTATTGTGGCCAGCAATGTAGCCCGCCAGATTGAAGGTAAGGTTGCTTACCGGAGAGCTGTGAAAATGGCTATTGCCTCCACCATGCGGATGGGCGCTGAAGGAATTAAGGTATTGGTTTCCGGTCGTTTGAACGGCGCTGAAATGGCCCGCTCAGAAATGTACAAGGATGGCCGTACCCCGCTTCATACCCTGAGGGCTGATATAGACTATGCATTGGGAGAAGCCCTGACCAAAACAGGGCTGATCGGTGTCAAAGTCTGGATATGCAAAGGAATGGTCTATGGCACGCCTGACCTGTCACCCAACGTTAGCCCCAAACAGGGTGGTCGTCCGGGAAATGCAGCTCCGAAAGGAACAGGCGGTGGCAATAGAAAAAGAAGAAAATAGTGGTTTAACAGGCTAAGAAAAAAAGAGATGTTACAGCCAAAAAGAGTAAAATTCAGAAGAGTACAAAAGGGCAAGATGAAAGGGAATGCCCAGCGGGGTAACCAGTTGGCTTTCGGGTCGTTTGGAATCAAATCGCTCGAAGAAGCCTGGATTACCGGCCGTCAGATAGAGGCTGCCAGGGTCGCTGTCACCAGGCATATGCAACGCCAGGGACAAATATGGATCCGGATCTTCCCTGATAAACCGATCACCAAAAAGCCTGCTGAGGTACGTATGGGTAAAGGAAAGGGAGCTCCCGAAGCTTTCGTTGCCCCCATCACCCCGGGCCGCATCATTATCGAAGCCGAAGGCGTTCCTTTCGAAATGGCCAAGGAAGCGCTGCGTCTTGCAGCACAGAAACTTCCGGTTACGACGAAGTTTGTTGTCAGACGTGATTTTGTGGAATAATTCAAAGCATGAGTATGAAAATCGCAGAAATTAAAGAACTGAGCAACAAGGAACTGCTGGAAAGACTTCAGAACGAACAGGAGACCCTGACACGTCTCAGAATGAACCACAGTGTTTCACCGCTGGATAACCCGATGAAAATCAGGGATACCCGTCGTAACATTGCCAGGATGATGACTGTTCTTAGCACCAGAGATGTGAAATAATTCAGAACAAATCAGACATGGAAGAGATTATTAAAGAAAGAAATCTGAGAAAAGAACGTATCGGCGTGGTGGTCAGCGACAAAATGGACAAAACCATTGTGGTGGCTGAAAAACGCAAAGTGAAACACCCGATATACGGTAAATTTATCAATAAGACCACGAAGTATTATGTTCATGACGAATCCAATACCTGCAACATCGGTGATACCGTGCGGATTATGGAGACCCGTCCGTTGAGCAAAAGCAAACGTTGGAGATTAGTTGAAATTATTGAAAGGGCCAAGTAACCATGATACAGCAGGAAACAAGATGTATAGTAGCCGATAACAGCGGAGCCAAGGAAGTGCTTTGTATCCGTGTTCTGGGCGGAACCCGCAAGCATTATGCTTCACTGGGTGACACCATCGTCGTATCGGTAAAAAGCGCTACACCTGGCGCAGATGTCAAAAAAGGCGCTGTTTCGAAAGCCATCGTGGTTCGTACCAGCAAGGAAGTTCGTCGCAACGACGGTTCTTACATCCGTTTTGACGACAACGCCGTTGTACTGCTGAACAACCAGGGTGAAATGAGGGGAACCCGTATTTTCGGGCCTGTGGCGCGTGAACTCCGCGACCAGAATATGAAAATCATTTCCCTGGCACCTGAAGTACTTTAACAAGCAAATTGCAGAACCATGCAGAAAAAGTTACATGTAAAAAAAGGGGACACGGTAATCGTTATTACCGGTGATAACCTGGGCAGCAAAGGCCGGATTCTGGAAATTGACCGGAAAACCGAAAAAGCGATTGTGGAAGGGGTGAATATGATTAAAAAACATACGAAACCCAACAGCAAACATCCGCAGGGAGGTATCATCGAAAAGGAAGCACCGGTACATATTTCCAACCTGATGCTGGTTGATCCCAAAACGGGCAAAGCCACACGCGTCGGCCGGAGATTGAATGCAGAAGGAAAATTAGTTCGTTATTCCAAAAAATCAGGAGAGGAGATTAAGTAATGGCTTACACACCCACCCTTGAGAAAAAATACAAGGAAGAGATTATTCCTGCCATGATGAAGTCATTTAATTATACTTCCGTCATGCAGGTACCCAGGCTGGAGAAAATAGTACTGAACCAGGGAGTTGGTTCCACCATTGCCGACAAGAAAATCATCGAAATGGCAACGGAGGAAATGACCATGATCACCGGTCAGAAAGCTGTCCAGACCAGATCCAAAAAAGACATCTCCAATTTCAAATTGAGGAAGAAAATGCCCATTGGCGTGCGTGTTACATTGCGTCGCGACCATATGTACGAATTTCTGGACCGTTTGATTTCCGTAGCTCTGCCGCGAATCCGTGACTTTCACGGAATTGAAAGCAAGATGGATGGCAGGGGTAATTATACGCTGGGCGTACCCGAGCAGATCATTTTCCCCGAAATCAATATTGACAAGGTGAACAAGATCAACGGGATGAATGTCACGTTTGTTACTTCAGCCCGCTCCGATGAAGAAGGCTTTGCGCTGCTCAAAGAGTTAGGTTTACCATTCAAAAACGTTAAAAAGAATTAAGCTATGGCCAAAGAGTCAATGAAAGCACGTGAAGTAAAACGTGCAGCGCTTGTAGCCAAATATGCCGAAAAAAGAGCTCTTCTGAAAGCAGAAGGAGATTCCATCGGCCTGCAGAAATTGCCGAAAAATTCCGCGAAAATCAGACTGCATAACCGTTGTAAACTGACCGGCCGCCCGAAAGGGTACATGCGCCAGTTTGGAATCAGCAGGATCAATTTCCGCGAAATGGCCTCACAGGGTTTGATTCCGGGTGTTAAAAAAGCAAGTTGGTAAATGTTTAAAAGAGTTGAAAAATGAGCAAAGTAACAGATCCAATAGCAGATTATTTAACCCGGCTCAGAAATGCGATCCGTGCCAACCACCGGGTAGTGGATATTCCGGCTTCCGGCCTTAAAAAGGAAATGACCCGTATTCTGAAAGAAAAAGGGTATATCCTGAATTACAAGTTCGAAGACGATGTCAACTTTCAGGGAAATATCAAGATCGCGCTGAAATACCATCCCGAGACCAAGGCTTCAGCCATTAAGGCACTGGAAAGAATTAGCCGTCCGGGCCTGCGTCATTATTGTGATTCCGACAGCATTCCGCGCGTCCTGAACGGATTGGGTATCGCCATTATCTCCACCTCCAAAGGGGTGATCACAGATAAGGAAGCCCGCGAAATGAAAGTAGGAGGAGAAGTTTTATGTTATGTTTATTAATTGAAGGAACACCATGTCAAGGATAGGGAAATTACCCATTACTATTCCTGCAGGCGTCCAGGTGAAAATCAGTGATGACAACCTCATCACCGTCAAAGGTCCCCTGGGTGAATTACAACAGCAGGTAAACAAAGATATCACAGTCACACAGGAAGGGAACACCTTGAAGTTTTCCCGTCCGAGCGACCAGAAAAATCACCGCTCCATGCACGGTTTGTACCGGTCATTGGTGAATAATATGATAACCGGTGTGACCAAAGGATTCGAGATCAAAATGGAACTGGTTGGTGTAGGATACCGCGTGGAACAGATGCCGAACAATGTACTGGACCTCGTACTGGGATATTCACACCATACCTACATCCAACTGCCTCCTGAAGTGACGGTTGAGGCCAAAACCGAGAAGAGAAGCAATCCGTTCATCAATCTGAAATGTATTGATAAACAGCTGATCGGTCAGGTAGCCGCCAAAATCAGGTCCTTCCGTGAACCTGAACCTTACAAAGGCAAGGGTATCAAGTTTGTAAATGAAAAGCTGCGCAGAAAAGCCGGCAAAGCCGCAGGTTCCAAATAATTAATCTGAAGTAGTATGGCTTTAACGAAATTAGAAAGAAGATACCGGATTAAGAACCGGATTCGCAAAGTGGTTTCCGGTACTGCCGAAAGACCGCGTTTGAATGTATTCAGAAGCAACAAACAGATATCAGTGCAGCTGGTTGATGATGTACAGGGCGTTACCCTGCTTTCCGTTACCTCCAGGGTAAAGGAAATCGCAGAAGCCGCCGGTACAAAAACAGAAAAAGCAGGAATGGTTGGTAAACTGGTTGCTGAGAAAGCGCTTGCCGCAGGGATCAGCGAAGTGGTTTTTGACCGGAACGGTTATCTGTACCATGGGAGAGTGAAACAATTGGCCGATGCTGCCCGCGAAGGTGGCCTTAAATTCTAGTACCATTATGACAGCAAATATCAGAAATATTAAAACCAGCGATCTGGAACTGAAAGACCGGCTGGTGGCCATCAACCGGGTAACCAAAGTGACCAAGGGTGGACGTACTTTCAGTTTTTCCGCCATTGTGGTTGTAGGGAATGAAAATGGCATCGTGGGCTGGGGTCTTGGAAAAGCCAGCGAAGTAACTGCTGCCATTGCCAAAGGTGTGGATGCTGCCAAGAAAAACCTGGTAAAAGTACCGGTGATCAAGGGTACCATCCCCCACGAACAGGAAGCCAAATTCGGCGGTGCCAAAGTTCTGCTCCGTCCAGCCCGCTCCGGAACCGGTGTAAAGGCTGGAGGTGCTATGCGTGCTGTACTGGAAAGTGTGGGGATCAAAGATATCCTGGCTAAATCGCAGGGATCATCCAACCCGCACAACCTGGTGAAAGCCACGATGGAAGCACTGACGGAACTGAGAGATGCCTACACTGTTTCACAGCAGCGGGGTATTACATTGGAAAAAGTATTTAAAGGATAAACAGTTATGGCAAGAATAAGAATTACACAGGTAAGAAGCAGCATTGGCGCTACCCATCACCAGAAAGCTATTCTCGCTTCACTTGGTTTGCGGAAACGTCTTCAGACGGTTGAGCACAACGACACGCCCGAAATCATGGGAATGGTCAACAAGATGAGGCACTTGATAACTGTTGAAGAAGTAAAATAAACCAGAAACCATCTTTATCATGGATTTAAGTAAAATAACACCGGCTAAGGGATCCACCTTTTCCAACAAACGCCTCGGCAGGGGCCAGGGATCAGGATGGGGCGGAACTTCTACCCGCGGACATAAAGGAGCAAAATCGAGATCGGGCTATTCCCGGAAAATCGGTTTTGAAGGGGGCCAGATGCCTCTGCAAAGGGTTGTTCCCAAATCTGGCTTCAAAAATTTCAACCGCGTGGAATACAAAGCCATTAACCTCAGTGTCCTGCAACAACTTTCCGAAACGGATAATCTCACCGTAATCGACCTTGATGCTCTCATCAATGCAGGGTTTGTTTCCCGCAAAGACAAAGTCAAGATCCTTGGAAACGGAACGTTTACAGCCAAACTGACTGTAAAAGCGCATGCCTTTTCTAAAAGCGCCAAAGAAGCGATCGAAAAACTGGAAGGTACCACTGAAATACTCTGATGTGTAATGAAACGGTTTATAGAAACATTAAAAAATATCTATAAGATTGAAGATCTGCGGGTTCGGATAGGGATGACCATGTTGCTCCTGCTCGTTTACCGCCTCGGATCCTATGTTTCCTTACCCGGGGTTGACCCTGCGCAGCTGTCCCAATTACAGAACCAGGCCTCAACTGGTTTGTTGGGCTTGCTCGACATGTTTTCCGGAGGAGCTTTCTCCAATGCCTCTATTTTTGCATTGGGGATCATGCCCTACATTTCGGCGTCGATCGTCATCCAGCTGCTGGGAATCGCAGTGCCTTATTTTCAGAGACTTCAGAAAGAAGGAGAATCCGGAAGGAGAAAGATCAATCAGATTACACGTTATCTGACTGTCTTCATCCTCATTTTCCAGGCTCCTGCCTATCTGACCAACCTGCACTACCAGCTGCCGCCTTCGGCTTTCGCCCTGAGCGGGAAAATGTTCTACATATCGTCCACGATCATTCTGACCGCTGGCTCCATGTTTATCATGTGGCTGGGTGAAAGAATCACCGATAAAGGCATTGGAAACGGTATCTCCATGATCATCATGATCGGGATTATCGCCAGGATGCCCTTTGCCGTTTTTGCTGAATTCGCATCCCGGATCAATCAGCAAGGTGGTGGATTGGTTATGTTCCTGGTGGAATTTGTCCTTCTCTTCCTGGTATTCGTGGGAACTATTCTCCTCGTCCAGGGGACACGCAGAATCCCGGTGCAATATGCCAAACGGATTGTCGGGAACAAACAATACGGAGGTGTCCGTCAGTACATCCCGCTTAAGGTCAATGCTGCCGGCGTTATGCCGATCATCTTTGCCCAGGCGATCATGTTCATACCCCTGACTCTTGCCGGCTTCGCCCAGTCAGAAAGCATGGGTAAATTTCAAGCTGCCTTTTCCGACCATACCGGGTTCTGGTACAATTTTATCCAGTTCATCCTGGTTATTGCCTTTACCTATTTCTATACGGCAATTACCGTCAATCCGGTGCAAATGGCTGAAGACATGAAGAAAAACGGAGGTTTTATTCCCGGAGTCAAACCCGGCAAGAAAACAGTGGAATTTTTGGATACCATCATGTCCAGAATTACGCTCCCGGGTTCCATATTCCTCGGAATTATTACCATTCTGCCTTCTTTTGCCATGTTAATTGGAATTAATACCCAGTTTGCCTACTTTTACGGTGGAACGTCCCTACTGATTCTGGTCGGGGTAATCCTCGATACGCTGCAACAGGTGGAAAGCCATTTGCTGATGCGCCATTACGACGGGCTGATGAAATCAGGCCGTATCAAGGGCAGATCAGGCGGAGGCCAAACCATGTACTAACAGGAACAATTCTCCGGAAGTAATTCAGTCGTTAATTGATAAACATTTCCAAAATACTTAACACCTTAAAATAAGAATCGGGTATATGGCAAAAACGCCTTCCATAGAACAAGACGGAACGATAATCGAAGCATTATCGAATGCAATGTTCAGGGTTGAACTGGAAAACGGCCATGTCATTACATCGCACATTTCAGGAAAAATGCGGATGCACTACATCAAGATTTTACCGGGTGATAAAGTTAAAGTGGAAATGTCACCATACGATCTTACCAAAGGGAGAATAACTTTCAGATATAAAAATTAAAGAACAGCACGATGAAAACTCGGACTTCAATCAAAAAACGCAGCGCCGAATGCAAAATAGTACGCAGAAAGGGTCGCCTGTATGTGATCAATAAAAAGAATCCCAAGTTCAAACAACGTCAAGGTTAAAACAAAAAAACAAAAAAGACAATATGGCACGTTTAGTTGGTGTTGATATTCCTGACAATAAAAGAGGCGAAATCGCCCTGACCTATATCTACGGTATAGGCAGAAGCGCTTCCAATACCATTCTGGAAAAAGCAGGAGTGGACAAGAACATTAAAGTTAAAGACTGGAACGACGAACAATTCGGTAATGTCCGGCAGGTGATCACCGATACCATTAAGGTGGAAGGTGAACTCCGTTCCGAAGTACAGCTGAACATCAAACGTTTGATGGATATCGGTTGTTACCGCGGCATCCGGCACCGTATCGGCCTACCGGTACGTGGTCAGTCGACCAAGAATAACGCTCGTACCCGTAAAGGGAAAAAGAAAACTGTTGCTAATAAGAAAAAAGCCACTAAATAAAGGAGTTTAAATTATGGCAAAAAAAACTGGAACAGGCAAGAAAAGGGTTGTCATAGTTGAACCCAACGGTATGGCTCATGTACACTCTTCTTTCAACAACATTATTGTAACCCTCACCAATATGAATGGTGAGGTCATCAGTTGGTCATCAGCAGGTAAGAAAGGCTTCAGGGGTTCTAAGAAAAATACCCCCTATGCTGCTCAGGTAGCTGCTGAAGAGTGTGGAAAAACTGCTTTTGACCTTGGTTTGAGAAAGGTGAAAGCATTTGTGAAAGGACCGGGCAACGGACGGGAGTCAGCCATTCGGGCAATCGCCAATACCGGAATACAGGTGACTGAAATTGTGGATGTGACACCATTGCCCCACAATGGATGCCGGCCACCTAAAAGAAGACGTGTATAATTTTAAACGATTTATGTAATGGCAAGATACAGAGCAGCAAAATCAAAAATTGCAAGGAAGTTTGGTGAACCCATTTTCGGGCCTGACAAAGCATTGGAGAAGAAAAATTATCCTCCGGGAATGCATGGTCTGAATGCCAAAAGAAGGAAAAAATCAGAATACGGGCTGCAGCTGAGAGAAAAGCAAAAAGCCAAGTACACCTATGGTATTTTGGAGCGTCAATTCAGCAACCTTTTTCAGAAAGCCGCTGCATCAACCGGGAAAACCGGTGAAGTGCTGCTGCAACTCCTCGAATCAAGGCTCGACAATGTGATTTTCCGCCTTGGCATCGCCAAATCAAGGGCTGGCGCCCGCCAATTGGTTACCCATCGCCATGTGGTTGTCAATGGGAACGTAGTGAATATTCCGTCGTATATCCTGAAACCGGGAGATCTGGTGGGTGTCCGCGAAAAATCAAAATCGATGGAAATCATCAACGAATCACTTCATTCTCATCGCCACAACCGTTACAGCTGGCTGGAATGGGAAAGTTCACAAATGGTGGGAAAATTCATCAGTCGCCCTGAACGTCAGGATATTCCTGAAAATATCAAAGAACAGCTCATCGTTGAGTTGTATTCAAAATAATCTTTTACTTAAGGTCATTATGGCAATATTAGCGTTCCAAAAGCCTGACAAGGTTATCATGATTGAATCCGGTGACCGGTACGGAAAATTCGAATTCCGGCCGCTGGAGCCCGGCTACGGCATTACCATCGGTAATGCCCTGCGCAGGATTCTACTCTCTTCTCTGGAAGGATACGCCATAACCACCGTAAAAATTGATGGCGTTGACCATGAATTCTCCACCATCAAGGGGGTTATTGAAGATGTGACCGAAATTATCCTGAACCTGAAACAAATCCGTTTCAAAAGGGATATTGAGGACGTGGAGACCGAGAAAGTCAATATCACCATCGGTGGACAGGAAGAATTCACAGCCGGAGACATTAACAAATTCATGACCGGATTCAGGGTTCTGAATCCCAAATTGGTTATTTGCAGGATGGAACCTGATGTGAAACTTCACCTGGAGATCACTATAAACAAAGGCCGCGGCTATATTCCGGCAGCAGAAAACAAACCTGCTGAGGCTGAATTTGGTGTTATCCCGATTGATTCCATTTACACACCCATCACCAAGGTAAAATACACAGTCGAAAACTTCCGCGTGGAGCAAAAAACCGACTATGAAAAACTGGTGCTGGAAATTGCCACTGACGGATCCATACAGCCTAAAGATGCACTGAAAGAAGCTGCCAAGATCCTGATTTACCACTTCCTGCTCTTCTCCGACGAGAAAATCACCATCGACAGTGATGAGAAATTCGCCAATGAAGAGTTTGACGAAGAAGTACTTCATATGCGCCAGTTGCTTAAAACGAAACTGGTCGATCTTGACCTTTCTGTCAGGGCCTTAAACTGCCTGAAAGCCGCCGACGTGGACACCCTCGGGGAACTGGTTCAGTACAACCGTACCGACCTCCTTAAGTTCCGCAATTTCGGGAAGAAATCGCTTACCGAGCTGGACGACCTGTTGCTGGGAATGGGGCTGAATTTTGGAATGGATATTTTAAAATATAAATTAGACAAGGATTAAGTATAATGAGACACAATAAGAAATTTAACCATCTTGGCAGAAAAAGCGCCCATCGCCAGGCCATGCTTTCCAATATGGCCTCCTCTCTTATTTTGCACAAAAGAATTGAGACCACCATTGCCAAGGCCAAAGCGCTGAGAATTTATGTCGAACCATTGATTACCAAATCCAA
The DNA here is from genome assembly GCA_027451165.1 of Prolixibacteraceae bacterium. Classification (GTDB taxonomy): domain Bacteria; phylum Bacteroidota; class Bacteroidia; order Bacteroidales; family Prolixibacteraceae; genus UBA1413. The sequence continues at coordinate 11,215 of DAIDJX010000056.1, forward strand.
GGACGACACGACCCATTCCCGCAGGGTGGTATTCAGCTACCTGCAAAGCAAGGAAGCCGTTACCGAACTTTTCCGCACTGTTTCCGCCAAAATCGGAGACCGCCCCGGAGGCTACACCCGTATCCTCCGCACCGGAAACCGCCTGGGCGACAATGCTGAAATGTGCCTGATGGAGCTGGTCGATTTCAACGAATTGATGCTCGCTGCCAAAGATGACAGCAAGAAGGCCAAGAAAGTGCGTTCACGTCGTGGTACCGGCAAAAAAGGCAAGGAAGCCGCTCCTGAAGCCACAGCTCCGAAAGAGACGAAGAAGACGGCGCCAAAAGCAAAGAAAGAAAATGCTCCGGCTGAAAAACCAGCTGTGGAAACACCCGCTCCGGAAACTTCTGCAGAAACCAAATCCGAAGAATAAATCTTCAGCTATATCGTTAAAAAAGGCCGGCAAAACCGGCCTTTTTTCATTAAAAGCATTGTGCAGATTTTTTTCAGACCCCTAAATCCCCTAAGGGGGCAGGGGTCAGAAACATTGTTACTATTACTATATTTGTCCGAAATCTGAATTATAAGCATGGCTTTTCGAGGATTATCCCAATTTGTTGATTTTCTGGAAAAAAATTCCGAACTGATCCGGATCGCAGCATTCGTGAATCCGGAGCTGGAAATCACCGAAATCACAGACCGGTTTTCCAAACAACCGGGCGGCGGAAAGGCTCTTCTTTTTGAAAATACCGGTACCTCTTTCCCTATCCTGATCAATGCCCTTGGATCCGAAAAAAGGATGGCTATGGCCTTCGGAAGGGAGAACCTCTCCTCCGTCGAAGAAGAAATCATGTCACTTTTTAAAAGACTTACTTCCCCAAAAGCCAGTTTATGGGATAAGCTAAAAATGCTTCCCAATCTGAAAGAAGTAGCTTCATGGATGCCGGTGAAAAGCAGAGGAACAGGCACAGGCAAATGCCAGGAGGTGGTGATGAAGGATCCGGATCTTAGTCAGCTGCCCATTCTGAAATGCTGGCCGGCCGACGGAGGCAGGTTTATCACCCTCCCTTCCGTTCATACGGTTGATCCCGAAACCGGAATTCCCAATGTCGGGATGTACCGTATGCAGGTGTTCGGTAAAAACCTGACCGGCATGCACTGGCACCGGCACAAAACCGGCGCCGCCCACTTTGAAAAATACAAAGCCCTGGGCAAAAGAATGCCCGTATCGGTCACCCTGGGTGGTGATCCTTCGTACATTTATGCTGCTACGGCTCCCATGCCCGAAAATATGGACGAATACCTACTGGCTGGCTTCCTACGGAAAAAGAAAGTAAGGTTGGTTAAATGCCTTACCAATGATTTGTACATCCCCGAAGATGTCGATTTTGTCATTGAAGGCTATGTCGATCCGCAGGAAGAATTGATCTGGGAAGGCCCCTTCGGCGACCACACCGGCTTTTATTCACTGGCCGACTGGTTCCCGAAATTCCATGTGACTTGCATCACCCACCGCCGGGATGCAGTCTATCCGGCAACGGTTGTGGGCATTCCTCCCATGGAAGACGCCTGGATTGGGAAAGCTACAGAACGGATCTTCCTCTCCCCCATCCGCCTGACCATGATTCCTGAACTCACTGACATGAACCTGCCTTTTGCCGGAGTGGCTCATAATATTTCCATTGTAAAAATTAAAAAAACCTTTCCGGGCCAGGCTGTCAAAGTAATGCACGCTTTGTGGGGAGCCGGTCAGATGATGTTCAACAAGATACTGATTGTGGTGGATGATCAAATAGGGGACAGGTATCAGGACACGAGACTAAAAGACACAAGACAAGAAGATTTTCAGGAAATCCGAAATCCCAGTAAATCCGAAATCGAAAATCCCCGCCCGACTGAACGAAAAACAAATCGAGATGTTGAGAGGAATCTTCAGTCGTTCGGGCGGGCAAAATCCGGAATCATAAATGTCCATGATTACACCGTTCTGTCCGACATCTTCCTGGAAAATTTTGAACCTGGATATTCCCTGCACTATTCCAGGGGCCCACTGGATATTCTGGACCATTCTTCCAACGCTTATGCTTTTGGTTCAAAGCTTGGCATTGATCTTACCCGACCATTTCCAGAAGAAATCCGTTCAGGCAAAACCACAACTCCGGGAATTTCGACCAACCCAACTGTCCTAAATGTCCTCACTATCCCAAATGTCACTGGCTTTGAGACCCTCCTTGAAAACCATCACCTTCCTGTGCTGCTGTTGACCATCCTCAAAGACCAAACCTACACCAGAAATCTCCTTGAAAGAGAATTGGCGGAATTGGCAGGCATTGAACATTTTAAGGCTGTTTTCCTTTTCGATGATGGCGCCGGATTCAACGATCTCTTTACCCTGGTATGGCTCCTGGGCGGCAACCTCGAACCCGACCGGGATATTAAGGTTGTTCATACCCCCGTAAATACCTCATTTATTCTGGTGGATGCCACGATTAAAACCCCACAGCACGACAATTTTCCCCGTGACTGGCCCAATGTGGTGACCATGGATGAAAGCACCATTGCTGCCATTGACCGGAAATGGCCTGCATTTGGCCTTGGCCCGGTTATTTCCAGCCCATCGTTAAAGTTTAAAACACTGGTTAAAGGGCAGGAAGCAATCAGAAATCACTAAAATATTGTCGATCAATCTCTTACATCCCCCTTCCTTGCTAAACATACATAAAAAAAAGCAGGAATTGCTGTGGTTAATACAATTCCTGCCAAACTCTTCCATCCTACGGAGAAATGGGGGTGGGGTTACTTGTAAGCTTGTCGCCTCAGAGGTAACCCCAAGTCTTTTGAAATTTTTTGCTTTAACAAAAATAAGATAAACAAATGGGTTGTGGAAGCAAAATAAACGCCAATGTACCAATGCAGCGGAATCCGGGACGAATGGGGATAGATGCTATTCAAATGGGGTCTCGAATCTGTCCGGTATTCCCTGGAAAGCAGGTGTTTCAACAGCAGAAAGCACCATTACAGCTTCCGGATCATCTCTTCACTGCCAGTCAATACGATTTCCTTATCCTGCCACAACAAGCTGCAGCTTTTGCTGCGTCTGTTAACAGAGGTAAGGTAACGGGTATTGATGAGCAGGGAACGGCTGATCCGGATGAAATCACCGGAATTCAGCAAATCTTCCACAGCAGCCAGATTTAACGATACCAACACCGATTTTTCCGGAGATGTAAATATATGCGTATAATTCCGGTCGGCTTCACAATAAAAAATATCTGAAGGATGAAACAAATGAAAACCAGTGGTCGTATTAAAACGGATTTTCCCGGAATAATCCCTGATGAAATTCCAAAGATGGTCGTGTTCAGTTTTTAATTCTTTCAAGGCTTTAAACCGGTTAACTGCCCGGATCAAATCCTCATTATTTACCGGCTTAAGCAGATAACCCAGCGAATTGGTTTTGAAGGCTTCGATGGCATAGTGGTTATAACCGGTAACAAAAATCAGGTATGGATTCCTCTTTTCGCTGAATATCTCGTTGATGATGTCAAATCCAT
>DAIDJX010000057.1 GCA_027451165.1 Prolixibacteraceae bacterium
GATGGATTTGTGAATTATACCGTCTTTTCCCTGTGGGATACCTACCGGGCATTGCACCCGCTATTCACCCTGGTTCAGCCTAAAAGAACCTCCGACATGATCAACTCCATGCTTGCCCACTACGACCAGAGCGTGCATAAATTACTGCCGGTGTGGAGTCATTTCGGAAACGAAAACTGGTGTATGATCGGTTACCATGCGGTTCCGGTGATTGTGGATGCCTGGGTAAACGGTATCCGCGGCTTTGATCCGGAACACGCCCTGAAAGCCTGTGTCTCTTCTGCCTCCAATCCCTATTATGGCAACCTGGAAGATTACATGAAACTGGGCTATGTGCCCTTCGAAAAGAGCCCCAACGGTTCATCCATGACCCTGGAATATGCTTACGATGATTGGTGCATTGCCAAATTAGCCAGGTCACTTGGGAACAACAGTATTGCAGGGCAGTTTGAAAAAAGGGCCGGAAACTGGAAAATTCTCTTCGATGAGCAAACCGGATTTGTTCGTGCCAAAAATGCCGACGGAACCTGGAAATCGCCTTTCGATCCCCTGCATACGGCGAATGAGGGCTTTATTGAGGGGAATTCCTGGAATTATTCCCTCTATGTTCCTCAGGATATACCGGCACTGATCGGCAAAATGGGCGGTAACGAGCGCTTTTGCAGGCATATTGACTCCCTCTTTACCCTGTATCTTCCGGATAAATATTTTGCAGAAACGGAAGACATTACGAGGGAGGGACTTATCGGGTGCTATGTCCATGGAAATGAACCCAGTCATCATGTGGCCTATATGTACAACTGGGCGGGTAAACCCTGGAAAACCCAGGAACGGGTGCACCAGATCGTGAACTCCATGTATTTGAACAAACCCGATGGATTATGTGGTAACGACGATTGTGGACAAATGTCGGCCTGGTATATATTTTCTTCGATGGGTTTCTACCCGGTGTGCCCCGGCTCGGGGGAATATTCCATCGGCTCGCCCTCCGTCAATCAGGCAGTGCTGGATCTGGGCGAGGGCAGGAAATTCACGGTTGTCGCCAAAAACCTGACAGAGAAAAATATTTATATCCAGTCAGCTGCATTGAATGGGAAACCACTAACCCAGGCGCTTCTCCAACACAAGGATCTTATTAACGGAGAGCTGGTTTTCGAGATGGGCAGCAAACCCAACAAGAAATGGGGAGTAGTGCGTTAATTTAATATTATCGGAATCACTTAGAAAGAAAGTTTACAACCCGGAGCAACCAGAGTTTTTTCTGACTTTGCCATTATTTCTAAACTTCTATACCCACCGGGCAATGATCCGATCCTTCGATTTTTTCCAGGATAAAAGCCTCTTTTACCTGTGGCAGAAAGGATTCACTCACCAGGAAGTAATCGATTCTCCAGCCCACGTTTTTAGACCGGGCGCCTGCCCGGAAACTCCACCAGGTATAGCGGTCCTTTGCATCCGGATATAAGCTCCGGAAGGTATCGGCCAGTCCGCCTGAAGTGAACCGGTCCATGCCATCTATTTCCTCCTGCATGTATCCGGCGTATTTGTTGTAATTGTCTTTGGGACGTGCCAGATCAACTGGTTTGTGGGCTACGTTCAGGTCACCGCACACAATTACCGGCTTGGTCTGTTCCAGGTTTTTCAGGTAATGGAAGAAGGCAAGATCCCATTCCTGCCGGTAGCCCAGGCGTTTCAGCTCTGCTCCTGAATTGGGAACATAGACATTGACCAGGAAGAAGGTCTCCGTTTCCATGCAAAGAACCCTGCCTTCGGTATCGTGCTCCGGCAGGTTGATCCCGGTGGTGATTCCCAGCGGTTTGGTCTTGGTCAGGATGGCCGTACCGGAATAACCGGGTCTTTCTGCCGGATTTACATAAATATAGTATTCATCAAGTGGTTCAAGCGTTTCCAATACCTGTTGCTCGTTGGCTTTAATTTCCTGCAAACACAGGATATCAGCCTGAATTGTATTCAGGTCCCTGAAGAAGTTCTTTTTGGCAATGGCGCGTACGCCGTTGACATTCCAGGAGATGATTCTCATAAAAACAGAATTGGTGAATTGTTAAGATAATGATTATGATTATATAGTGGCTTCAATTAAAGATTTGCCCAGCCGATGAAGCCCGGATTCGATTTTTTTGCGTTGACGTTCAGAGGCAAATGCCAGCCGGTTGCGGTATTTTCTGAGCAATGATTCATTGATACCATTTTTCCGGGCAAAACTACTGATGTTTATTTCGTCGAAATGATCAAACAGGCTTGCGATGTCATATTTAAATTCAAATTTCAAATCTTTTGACAAGTCTTCCGGTAATGGACTTCCCTCTCCGACGTAAGTTTCTATGGCCTCTTCAAGAGCAGTTTTCAAATCTTCAATCGCACCTGAAATGGTCTTTCCCTGCCCGTTCAGGAAAACACTTTTTATATCATCAGGAATATAGGCGCTGTAAAAATCAATTCCTTTCTCGATAATAACGGTTACCTTTCTCATACTGAACTATATCAAAACAGATTATTTAAGCCCTGCCTGTTTTAAAATTCCCATCAATGTTCCAAATGGCACTTCAGCTGATGTATGTTTTCCAACCATTATAAGCCCTTCTTTTTCCGGATGTGCAAAAACATGGCGTTTTTTAGTTCGCCTGATGTACCAGCCATCTTCTTTGAGTATCTGGTATAACTCTGAAAACTTCATAGCTGAGTGGATAGGAATTAACAAAGCAAATGTAACGTTTATGTTCCAATAATTACATCAAGAGTCTAAAGTTTTTTTAGGAATGTGAACATCTTAAATACAATATCCGGTCTCCTACAGCGCCACCCCCGCCGGCCTCCTGGCCTTGCCTGGCTGGCTGGTCAGGTCATCCCCCAGTTCTTCCCTGGCATCATTGCCTATCTTCTCCAGTTCCTTTACGATTTCAGGGTATAATTCCGCCACGTTGTACCGTTCTCCCGGATCCCTCCGGAGATCATACAATCCACCAGGGAAATTGAAATTCTCATTGACCTTTCCGCTTTCAGCATTGTTTCCGGGCATAAAACCTTCATAAGTACGGCCCGGATGAGGAAATACCAGTTTCCAGTCGCCATTGGTGACCGCTTCCAGGTTGTTTTTGCGGTAGTAGTACCAGAAGGCCTTGCGCGGACTGGCATCGGGATCCCCTTTCATCAGAGGAAGAATGCTGACTCCATCGATCTTTTTCTCCGGAAGCGGGGCTCCTGTTACTTCAGCGATGGTTGGCAGGATGTCCAGCCCACACACCAACCGGCTGCAGGTAATTCCTTCCGGAATAACCCCTTTCCACCGCATCAGGCAGGGCACCCTTTGTCCGCCTTCAAATGAACAGCCTTTCCCTTCCCTGAGTCCGCCGGTAGTTCCGGCATGGTTGCCAAAATTGAGCCAGGGACCGTTGTCGGAGGTGAAAATTACGAGTGTCTTTTCTTCCAGCTTCAGTTCTTTCAAAGTCTGCAACACCTGGCCCACACTCCAGTCGATTTCCATCATCACATCGCCGTACATTCCCTGCCGGCTTTTCCCTTTGAACTTTTCCGACACGGCCAGCGGCACATGCGGCAGGTTATGCGCCAGGTATAGGAAGAAAGGTTGTTTGCGGTTGTCTTTCAGAAATTGAACCGCCTTTTCGGTGTACAAAGTGGTGATGGCTTCCTGGTCCTGAATGCTCTTAAATTCCCTGACCACCTCCAGGTTATGGTACAGGGGCAGTTCCGGAAGGGAAGCCCTGGTCTTGTTGGTTTCCGGGGTGGCCCGGGTGTTGTTGTTGTTAAAGGGCCACATGTCGTTGGAGTAGGGGATACCCAGGTATTCATCAAATCCCTGGGCAGTAGGCATCATGGTGGGGTGATCGCCCAAATGCCATTTCCCGACTGCCAAAGTTTTATAATTTCTTTTTTTCAGGATGTCGGCAATGGTTTCCTCTTCCGGACTCAATCCGGTCTTTGCTCTGGGGAACAAGGCCCCGGAAATGCCCACCCGGTTGGGGTAACAGCCGGTCAGCAACCCGGCGCGGGAGGCGCTGCATACCGCCTGAGGCGAGTAATACCGGCTGAAAAAGATGCCATCCCGGGCCATCCGGTCGAGGTTGGGCGTCTGGTATCCGCTGGCTCCGGTGATGCCCAGGTCGCCATACCCCATGTCGTCGATGTATATCAGGACAATGTTGACCTGTTTGACCGGAGGTGCTTCCACAGCGGAAAGAGTGAGGAACCCGGCCAGGCCGGAGAGGGTACAAGTGACCCGTTTTGAAAAAATGCGCTTGATCATGGTGTAAGACTTCTTTTGAGAACTTTTCAGACCGTATTATTTCGACAGGTTATACCGCAGTGCCAGTCTCGCTCCGCTGATCAGTTTATTTCTCTCATTGATGGAGTAATCGTAAAAGCTGAAAACAGGATCAAAATTTTCTCCCACCTGATTGTAATTCAGCCAGGTGACTGAAGGGCCCAGTGCAAAATGGATCCTGTTGCTGAGGGCAAAACCCAACTGCAGGCTGAGGCTGTATAATTCACTGCGCCCGGGGTAGGTTCCCAGGGCCGTAACTTCAGGATTGAGATACACAATGCGCGAAAAAGGGATCATGGATCCCAATCCCATACCGAGGGCATAGTATTCCTCTGACATTGGATTCCAGGAGGCAATCAGGGAAGTATACAACCCTTTCACTCCGGTTTTGAAGGCAAGATTAAAAGGGTAGAGTTCGTTGGCCGAGAACTCGAGGGCTTTGTACCCGCCTTTCCCCACAAAGGAGAGGAAACCTATGGGGAATCCATTTTCTATGGAATCCGTCAGATTTACAAAGCCAAGTTGAAGCCCCCGAAAGGTCCTTGCAATATTCACAAAACCGGCCTGAAGTCCTTTCAGTGAGTTTCCATTGACGTTTACAAATGCCAGCTGCGCTCCGTTGGTTTTACCGCCGGAGGCATTGACAAAACCCATCTGAAGTCCCTTTGTGGAACCTCCCACTGCATTGACAAAGCCGGCAAGAGCTCCGTTGAAATTTCCGCCGGTTGCATTTACAAATCCGACCTGCGCACCGGAAAATGAACCTCCTGCAGCATTGATAAATCCAGTTTGATTTCCTTTCACATTTCCTCCGGCTGAATTGACAAAGCTGAGCTGAACTCCGTTGAGGTTTCTCCGGTTCCAGTTTAAAAATCCGATATGGGCACTGGAATGGGATCCGTCAGCGAAATTCAGAAAGCCAATCAGCGGAATATTAAATCCATCAGGCACTCTGTTGATGATGAAAGAATAAACAATTGTTTTTCTGCCGGAAGAGCCTGAATCCTGACCTGCCACCTGTTGCATCAAAAAGATCAGCAGCAGGGAACAAAGCAGCAAGGTATTTTTCTTTTTCATAGCAGGAACATTTATTATTGTTTCAACGTGTTTTTGCACTTTCCCTGATTGTATTCAGCTTTTGCTTCAGCATATCCACTGTTTCAGGCTTTTGGCCAGCCAGATTCATGCTTTCCCTGATATCTTCCGGAAGGTTATACAGTTGAGGAACGGAATCGTTACCCAGTTCGATATTGACCTGTGGATTGTACCGGGCACCTTTTCCCGGCGTAATGTATTTCCAGTCTCCAATGATAAGGGATAGTGTTCCTCCTGACCCCTCCACAATGTAACTCCTGTTGTCTGATGATTTGCCCAGCCATACCGGCAGGGAATTAAAGCTGTCGGGTGCGGCATTCTCCGGAATGGGCTGACCAGTCAATGCAGCAACTGAGCCAAAGAGGTCGATCTGGCTGAGCAACGCTTTGGAGGTGCCTGGTTTGACACTTGCTGGCCATCTTACGACAAATGGCACCCGGGTTCCGGCTTCAAAAGCGCTGTATTTACCGCCACGAAGCGGACCGGAGGGTTTATGATCGCCAAGCTTTTCCACTGCCTGATCCTTGTATCCATCGTCTACCACAGGACCATTGTCGCTGGAAAGGATAACGAGCGTGTTTTCAGCAAGACCGAGCCGGTCGAGGGTTTCCAGAATCTGCCCCACTGACCAGTCAAATTCGGCAATGGCATCGCCCCTTGGTCCCATGGTGGTGGAACCGGCAAAGCGGGGATGGGGAACACGGGGGACGTGTATGTCCTGAGTACCGAAATAGAGGAAAAAGGGTTTTCCTGTTTTCTCCGGGCTGTTGTTTTCGATGAACCGGACTGCCTTTCCGGTTATGGAATCAGCGATGTTTTCATCGGTCCACCAGGCTGATTTTCCGCCCTTCATGTAACCGATCCTGCTGATGCCATTCACAATGGCCATATCATGACCGTGACTGGGGTGCATTTTCAGCAGTTCGGGATGGGAGCGGCCAAGGGGTTCCCCCGGAAAGGAATCGGTGTAGCTGACAGCAATGGGATCGTTGGGATCCAGACCGACAATCTGCTGGTTCTCGATGAAGACGCAGGGCGTGCGGTCGCCGGTAGCTGCCATAATATAGGAATAATCAAACCCGATGTCTTTTGGCCCGGGGGTAATAAGCCCGTTCCAATCCTGGCTGTTGAAGTCACCTTCTCCGAGACCCAGGTGCCATTTGCCCACCACTCCGGTGGAATAGCCGGCATCCCGGAGCAACGATGCCACCGTATATTGTTCCTTCCGGATTACCATGGGAGCATCCCCACGGGCGACGCCGGTATCTTTCCGGCGCCAGGGATATTCTCCCGTGAGTAAACCATAACGGGAGGGTGTGCAGGTGGAAGCACAGGCATAGGCATTCACAAACCGTATACCCTCTTTTGCCAGCCGGTTTACATTCGGGGTTTTCACTGCATTAGCACCGTAACATTGCAGGTCACCAAACCCGATGTCATCGGCGTAAATAATCACCACGTTGGGTCTTTCCGGTGATTTTTCTGTACATCCTGCTACCAATGGTGGTAAAAAGCAGAGCGGGAGGATCAGCTTTTGGTTCATGGTTTTGTCTTTAATTATTGGCAACGCAATTTAGGTCAATTTGACCTGAAAAAAAAGTCAACAGTTGTCATTTTACCAAAATCCATCTATATTTGAATGAGATTAGCTGAGGGATAAGACTTAGAACCTTTAACCTAAACCTGCTTGTATGGAAAAGATCAGAAAAGCCTTATTGTTCAATGCCAGTTGTCTGGCTTTGGTTGTTACCGCTCTTGCCTTTGGAACCCGGGGTGGATTCATTACCCCCTGGATGGAGGAGTTCAGTCTGACTGCCACCCAGGTGGGTTGGATCGTCGGCACTGCTTTTTGGGGATTTACGATTGCCATGGTCATTTTTGGTCCGCTGGTCGACATTATCGGTTTCCTCGGAGGAGCCATCGCACAGCCTTCTCTCGGCAAGATTTATGACATTAACCTGGCCAAATTTGCCAATGACCACCTGGCTGCCGGGGCAGCTTCGCTCAGGACAGTCATCATTCTGACCGTATTCCTCACGGCGGCTTTCCTGTTTCTTTTTCTGAAATACAGAAACAGTAAGAATTAAGTATACTGATTCCGGACAAATGCGATATTTAAAAGGTTCTGGTCTTTTTGAAAGAGATCAGAACCTTTTCAGATTAACACATTCAGAAGATATTACTGATAAAAAAAATTAGAAAATGGCTAAATCTTCGCTCAGGAAATATGTCTATCTCTCCATCGCGGCAGCTGTGACCACCATAGCCATCAAAATCACAGCGTATTTTCTGACCAATTCCGTTGGGCTTTTATCCGACGGCCTGGAATCCTGCGTAAATCTGGTGGCAGCTGTGGTAGCATTATTCCTCCTGACACTCTCCGAAAAACCAGCTGATGAAGAACACGCATTCGGACACAGTAAGGCTGAATATTTTTCCAGTGCCATTGAAGGAGGATTGATTGTTGTTGCAGCAGTGGCCATTATCTGGTCGGCTTTACCCCGGCTGGTTGATCCTCTTCCGGTGGAAAATGTCGGCATTGGTATACTTGTGGCTACTGGTGCATCGGTCATCAACATGCTTGTTGCATTGGTGCTGATCCGGAACGGAAGGAAACACCACTCCATCACGCTTGAAGCCGATGGCAAGCACCTTATGACCGATGTCATTACTTCAGCAGGAGTCTTGATCGGAGTCGGGCTTGTTCAACTAACTGGTTGGTTAATCCTTGACCCGATCGTTGCCATAGGGGTAGCACTGAATATCGTTTGGACCGGTTATCAGTTAATGAAACGTTCAGCAATGGGATTGATGGATACTTCGATTCCGGAGGAAGAAGAAAAATATGTCAGGGGAATAATAGACCGGTTTAAAGGAGAGAAAATTGGTTTTCATGCGTTGAAAACCCGGCAGGCCGGACAAAGGAAATTCATTTCTTTTCATCTGTTGGTCCCGGATGAATGGTCCATCAAACAAGGACATGACCTTTCAGAAAATATTGAACAGGAGATCAGAAATTTATTTCCCGGTTCCCTTGTTACCGTTTTCACACATATGGAACCAGCCGGAGATCCGGTTTCCCATAAGGATATCCCTATTGACAGAAATTAAATCCTTATTCACATTTTACCGGTAAATCTTCAACAGCACCACCAGTGGTCCGTTAATCCGGGGTACTGGTCCGGGAGGAGCAGTCAGTATTTCCGTCGTTTGCGGGACTGCCGGATTCCATCCAACAACCATGGCAATCATTTACAAAATAATCGATAAGTGTTTCATCAATTGATCTCAGACCTCCGTTTGATAATACCTTTTAGTAAGAATTGTACTTCAAGATTTAACTCTGTATTACTCTGTGTTTCCTCTGTGTAACTCTTTACAGCATAATGAATTATTCTTCTGAAAGTTCCGGGGCCTTAAATACCTGAATGGTGGAAATTACCGGGCAGGCTTTTGCATCTTCCACGGAGAAACGGATCTTCGTGGCTGTTACTTCAGGAAACCTCAGGATCCGCTTGTAACCTACGGTGGTTTCTTCCGCAATGGTTTGCCAGCTGTCGTTAACCAGCGCCTCTATTTTAAATTTTTTGACTCTTTGTCCCAGGGGGATAAATTCCTGAACCAGGAAGCGGTTAAAGGCAGTAGGGTTTATCATGTCGATAGTCAGGGAGGCCTGTTTGGCGGAGTCTCCGGTTGTCCAATAAGTGGCGGGATTGTTATCATTCACATTTGCGGCACCGTAATGTTTCGATTTTCCCCTGATGCTGGTCGCTGTTACTTTTTTTCCGAAAGCCAGATCGGTGGCAAAACCGGCTTTCAATGCTTCAGCAAGTTCCATTAAACGGGCGGAGTCTGCTTCGTGGATTAATCCCCTCTGATCAACCGGAATGTTCAGCAGCATATTGGCATTCCGGCCCACAGAATGGTAATAAATATCGAGCAACTTCGGAAGACTCTTCACCAGTGTATCTTCCGCCGGATGATAGAACCATCCAGGGCGGATGGACACATCTACTTCCGCCGGGATCCAGTCGGTGCCATCTTCCTGTCCGGCCCGGAGGTGCTCCAGGTTATCCACCACTCCCGGGGCAAAATCTTTCTTTTTGAGAAGACTCCAATTGGTCGGTCGTGCCCAGCCCTGTTCGTTGCCTACCCACCGGATATCGGGGCCGCCGTCGGAAAACATGACCGCCCCGGGTTGCAGTTCCCTGACAATCTTCCAGGTATTCTCCCAATCATAATAGGTGGTACGGTCGATCCGCCGTTCTTCATTGGCCCCGCCATACCAGCCGGTTCCACCATTGGCACCATCAAACCAGACTTCAAAGATCTCCCCGTAATTGCCCATCAATTCCTTCATCTGATTCCGGTAATAGGTGATGTATTCCGGTTTGCCGTAATCAGCATGGTTGCGGTCCCAGGGCGAAAGGTACAAGCCCATTTTGAGACCATACTCTTTGCAGGCTTCAGAAAGCTCTTTGACTACATCCCCTTTGCCATTTTCCCAAGGGGAGTTTTTCACCGAATGTTCCGTATAAGCGGATGGCCACAGGCAAAATCCGTCGTGGTGTTTGGCCGTCAGTATAATGCCTTTCATCCCTGCAGCTTTGCAGATTCTGGCCCATTGCCGGCAATCCAGGGCGGTAGGATTGAACTGCTCCGGTTTTTCACTGCCCATGCCCCATTCCATGTTGGTGAAGGTATTCATGCTGAAATGGATAAAGGCATAATATTCCATTTGGTGCCAGGCCAGTTGCCTTTCCGATGGCAGCGGTCCAACCGGGGCCGGAGGAGGTGTTTCGCGGCAGGAAAAGAGTGTCAAAGCGACAATAAAGAATAAATAAGCAGATCTCATGGTTTTGGTTATATTTTACTGGCGAAAGATAGTCACAAATTTACATCGGAGGAATAGGTGAAAAAAGTCGCGAATGCCAATCAGCAGCTACGCTGCTGGATGGAATGCTGTGTTTATTTTCTACCATACTGGCGCAGCGATGCTGCTGGGATTGATTATGACCCAACCAGGGGTCTAACCCCGGCAGTATGGTAGATTATTTTTGTTCCTTTCCCCAGAGCAGAACAATGACCAACCCAACCAGCCCATAAAATACCGTATTTTGAGTGATATCAACCATTAATGCGGTGAAGTTGTTGTACATGGTGGTCATGGACCAGAACCCGAAAGCCATTGAGGATGATAACAAAAACCCGAACAATGCCCCTGTTTTTAAACCATCCATCCAGTTTTTGGCACCTGACCAGTTCAGGACTAAGGTCAGCAGCAAGGCAGAAATAAAATTGCCCACAAGAATGGCCCACCAGATCATTTCGCCATTGGGATTGTTCATACACTGGTTGGTATTGGCTGTGTTATACCCCATCATAATGATCCCGTAGATCAGCCAGCCAAGCAGAAAAAACCCTATTCCGCCAAAAATGGTTCCCCGTAAGATTCTCATGTTCATAATGGTTTGATTTAAATTATTCCCTGCTAAGTTAATGAACGATCAGGAAGAAAAAAAGCTAATTTTACTTATCCATTTAACTTGTTGATGCTTTGAACGATTATTGTGAATATTTTCTGAAAAAGGCCGCTGAGTTGGCTGCGTTTGCCGTGGAAAACAATCTCGGAGGTCCTTTTGGGGCTGTGGTAGTTAAGGATGGAGAAATCATCGGTGAAGGATATAACCAGGTTACTTCCCTGAATGATCCGACAGCCCATGCAGAGGTGATGGCCATCCGGAATGCCTGTCGTCATTTGGGTACTTTTCAACTGAGCGGTTGCGAGATATACAGCAGTTGTGAGCCCTGTCCGATGTGCATGGGTGCAGTTTACTGGGCCCGCCCCGACTGCCTGTTCTTCGGGTCAGGGAAGGAAGATGCAGCACGGGCCGGGTTTGACGACGCCTTTATTTATGAGGAAATTCCCAAGCCGCCAAAAGAACGGAAAATTCCGTTTGAGTTTTTTCCACATCCGGAAAGTTCAGCAGTATTCAGGCTTTGGATAAACAAGAAAAATAAAACAGAATATTAAGTTTCCGTAATAAAGTATTATATTAGTTATCTGATAATTAATCGGAACAAAACAGATTAACCATCTGAATTTTATACACTTAAATTGTTACATTATGGCAAAAAAAGTCGCTGAAATTGAAGGTATCGGTCCGGTGTACGCAGAAAAACTCTCAAAAGCCGGCGTTTTGACAGTGGAAGGTCTTCTGGAAAAAGGCGCTTCCCGGACAGGTCGCAAAAATATGGCGGAGGAATCCGGGATTGATGAAAGCAAAATTCTGAATTGGGTAAATAAGGCCGATCTGTTCAGGATCAAAGGGGTCGGACCTCAGTTCTCTGAATTGCTTGAAGCGGCAGGAGTTGACACCGTCAAGGAACTGAAGAACAGGAACCCTGAAAATCTTCACGCCAAACTGGTGGAAGTTCAGGCAGAAAAGAAAATCACCAGGGCAGTTCCTGCCTTGAAACAAGTGATCAAATTCGTGGATCAGGCCAAAAATCTGCCGCCAATTGTAACCTATTGATGGTTTTCCATCGAAAAATGTCAAAGAGGCTGTTTCATATCCTGATACAGCCTCTTTATTTTTTAAATTTGCGGCTTAATTTGTTTCAGCATACAGCATGGATTACAATTTTTGGGAAATAGAGCCGAAATGGCAGCAGTATTGGGAAGAACACCAGACTTTCAAAACGGGGAATGATTTTTCAAAACCCAAGTATTATATTTTAGACATGTTTCCGTATCCTTCCGGAGCGGGTCTTCATGTCGGACACCCGGAAGGCTATACAGCGACAGATATTGTCAGCCGCTATAAAAGAATGAAGGGCTTTAATGTGCTCCATCCCATGGGTTGGGATGCTTTTGGGCTACCTGCCGAACAATATGCCATGCAAACCGGCACCCACCCTGCCATTACCACCCGCAACAACTGTGATACCTTCCGCAGACAGATCAAATCTCTTGGATTGAGTTACGACTGGAGCCGGGAGATCAATACCACCGATCCCGGCTATTACAAATGGACGCAATGGATCTTCACCCGGCTTTACAATACCTGGTACGACAAAGAACTAAAGAAAGGCAGGCCGGTCAGTGAACTCCCCATACCTGATGCGATCAGGGCGCAGGGAGAAAAGGCCGTCAGGGACTATATTGCTGGTAAAAGGCTGGCCTATTACGACAATGCCCAGGTGTGGTGGTGTCCATCCTGCAGGACGGTCTGCGCCAACGAAGAAGTACTCACCGATGGCTCCCATGAGAAATGTGGCCATCCTGTGAATCGAAAAAACCTGAAACAATGGCTGCTTAGAATACCTCACTACTCCGAAAGACTGCTCGAAGGCCTGGATACCCTCGATTGGCCGGAAGGGGTAAAGGATATGCAGCGGAATTGGATCGGTAAATCGAGCGGTGCAGAAGTTGATTTTCCCCTCCAAGGAATGGATGAAATACTCAGGGTCTATACCACACGTCCGGACACCCTCTTTGGCGCCACTTACATGGTGGTTTCCCCGGAGCACCCCATGCTGGAAAAGCTGGTCACTCCGGAATTCAGGGAAACAGTGGCGGCTTATTCCAGGGCTGCATCACTGAAGTCGGATCTTGACCGTACAGAACTGGCCAAGGAAAAAACCGGCGTATTTACTGGCACCTATGCCCTCAACCCGGTCACAGGGCTTCCAATACCTGTATGGGTGGCTGATTATGTACTGATGGGTTATGGAACAGGGGCGATCATGGCGGTACCCGCCCATGATACCCGTGACTTTGAATTTGCGAAGAAATTCGGCATTCCGGTAGTGTGTATTCTGGATCCACTGAAAGCGGAACCCGGCCTCAGGGAACAGGTGCTGGCCGGAGATGCCTGCTGGACGGAAGACGGAGCGTACATCCGGTCTGCAAATCCTGTAAAAGGAATTGATATCAACGGGCTGAACAAGGAGAAAGGGATAGCAACCATCAACCAGTGGCTGGAAGACCATGGCCTGGGGAAAGCCACAACCAATTATAAACTTCGCGACTGGCTTTTCAGCCGTCAGCGTTATTGGGGAGAACCATTCCCGGTTATTCACTGGGAAGACGGAGAGATCACCCTCGACGAATCGCTTCCGGTTGTTTTGCCGGAACTGGATGTTTTTGAGCCGGGAGAGGGCGGGGAGTCTCCGCTTTCAAATGCCCGGGAGTGGCTGTCCGTGACCGGACCAGATGGCCGGAAGGGAAGACGGGAAACCAACACCATGCCCCAATGGGCTGGTTCTTGCTGGTATTACCTCCGCTTCATTGACCCGCGTAATGAGGAAAAGATTTTTGACCCTCAGCTGGAACAATACTGGATGCCCGTAGATTTGTACATCGGGGGAGCCGAACATGCGGTGCTTCACCTCCTGTACAGCCGTTTCTGGCATAAAGTTTTGTTTGATCTCGGAATTGTTTCTACTGATGAACCCTTTTTCAAGCTGTTTAATCAGGGGATGATCCTCGCGTTTGCCTACGAAACTGCCATGGGCGCCAAGGTCAGTTCCGACCTGGTGGAAGACCGCGAAGGCCGGTTCTTTCATAAGGAAACCGGGGATGAGCTCCGACAGATTGTTGCCAAGATGTCCAAATCCCTGAAAAACGTCATTAATCCTGATGATGTGGTGAAACAATACGGGGCCGATTCCCTGCGGCTGTATGAAATGTTTATGGGACCGCTTGATGAGCGGAAACCATGGGCTGAAAACGGTGTGAAAGGAGTCTTTAACTTTCTGAACCGTGCTCACCGTTTTTTTGCTGATGTGTCGAATGTTGCCGGGGAAACTGAAGATCCGGAAACGGAAAAGTTACTCCATAAAACCATTCACCGGGTGTCGCAGGAAATCGAAAACCTGAAATTCAACACGGCCATTTCATTCCTGATGGTTTTCAATAATCATGTGATGAAAAAAGGGAAGGTGACAAAATCAACAGCGGAAACATTTGCCAGGATCCTCTCTCCCTTTGCCCCGCATCTCGCAGAAGAACTCTGGTCATTATACGGAAACAGGAATACTTTGGCCTACGAACCATGGCCGGAAGTGAATCAGGAATTGCTGAAGGAAGATACAGTGGAATATCCCGTCTCCTTTAATGGCAAAATGCGTTTCAAACTGGAACTGCCGGCAGCTTTATCAGTTTCTGAAGTTGAAGAGGCAGTGATTGCCTGTGAAAAAACCGGGAAATATCTGGAAGGTAAAGCCATAAAAAAAATCATTGTGGTTCCAAAGAAAATCATTAATGTAGTGATCTCTTGATTTCGGATTTCGGATGTACGATTTCGGATGTACGATTCCGGATGTATGGTT
>DAIDJX010000058.1 GCA_027451165.1 Prolixibacteraceae bacterium
ATATGTTCCTGGACATAAGGACTGATTTTGACCGATTTTCCGGGTTCTCCCTTGTCATTCAACGGATAGGGATAGGTATAGATTTTATTGCCGGTCATGTCAAAAATGGTATCCTTACAATTGGTGTAGCCTTTGGTCCCGTGAATCCACTCGCTTACATTATTTACACATCCGGTAATCTGGCGGCACATACTGTGCATGTGCATTCCGTTGTCATAGACATAATCGATGGAGAAGTTATCAAACTGATCTCCGGTTACCCTGCGCTGACGGGAACCAAAACCAACAGCTTTTGTTGGATAAAGACCTGTAAACCAGTTTATAACATCGAGGTTATGAACGTGTTGTTCCACGATGTGGTCACCGGAGAGCCATTGCCAGTTGACCCAGTCGCGGATCATACATTCCATTTCGCTCCATTCCGGCTTAGGTACCCTGTACCAGAGCTGACCGCCGTTCCACCAGGCATTGGCGGCAACGATGTCTCCGATAGCTCCCGTGGCAACCTGTTTGTAAACTTCGATATAATCAGGCTGGTGACGACGTTGTGTTCCGCAGATGATTTTCAGGTTCAGGGTTTCGGCTTTCTTGGCCGATGCGATCACGCTCCTTATGCCCACGGTGTCAACGGCCACCGGTTTTTCCATGAAAACATTTTTCCGGGCATTGACTGCGGCTTCAAAATGTTCCGGCCTGAATTTCGGAGGAGTAGCCAGAATAACTACATCTACGCCGGAATCAATGACTTTCTGGAAGGCGTCGAAACCCACGAAGCAATTTTCTTCCGGAATATCCAGGTTGAATTGTTTTTTGATTTTTTCCTTGCAAGAGTCGATTCTGTCTTTAAAAACATCGCCCAGTGCGGTAATGGTCACATTAGGACCGGCGGAGAGCCAGTCGGTGGCAGCGCCTGAACCGCGGCCGCCACAGCCGATTACTCCTGCTTTCAGGACAGGGCCGTCAGGTGCTTTTTCCAGCAGGGGTGGTATTGACAGTTGGTCCAAACCTTTGAAAGGCTGTCCGGTGATCAGAGAGACATTGCTTTTACCGCCCTCTGAACAAGCGGTCAAAGGGTTAAATCCGGTCACGCCGGCAGCGCCAAGCACTGCAGCTCCGGAAATGAATTTCCTTCTTGAAAATTGATTGCCCATGATGATTGAATTAAGTTGTTCAGTTATTATTTCCTGTTTTCTCGTTAAATTCACAGATTACCCGGAAAGAGATGTGGTTACAGTCCGACAGCCACCAGATGCTCTTGGGCATCTGCGGATCGGTTTTCAACCAGGCCTCAGTTTGTGTGTAATCTCTTGAAGCACAGCGAACTTCACTGGCATTGCTTTTGAAATTGCCTCCCCTGACTACTCTTTCCTCTCCGGATACAGGACCTTTCGGATCTTTGCTTCCATTGGACAATTGGGAATAGGCGTCTGCAGAATACCAGTCGGAGCAATATTCTGCAGCATTTCCCAGCATATTTTTCAAGCCCAGCGGATTGGCTTCTACCTTATCCGGATTTTGGGTCTTACCCAGACTGTTGCCCTTGAATACCACAAATTTGGAAATATTTTCGTTTTTCTTACTGAATATTTTTCCAAAAAATCCCTTTTCCGAAAAATCCTTTGGGTTGCCTTCAAAGAAATAGGGGGACTTTGTACCACCACGGGCGGCATACTCCCATTCTGCCTCGGTCGGAAGACGATAGGTTTTGCCCGTCTCCTGTGACAGCCATTTGCAGAAAGTTTCGGCAGCATGGAATGTCATGGTAATGGCCGGTCTGGAACCCATACCCCAGTTTTGATCGGGTTGACCGTAAGGTGGAGTGGGGCCGCTGATGGCATCCACGCTGGCCATGGTCCTTGCGCCTTCGGTATCCGTTGACCGGCCTTCCTTGGCAGTGGCTTTATAAAATGCAAGGTACTGATCCCAGGTAACTTCTGTTTCTGCCATAAAGAAAGAACTCACGGTCACCTCTTTGGAAGGTCCTTCATCTTTTTGGCGCATTTGTTCGTTGTCTGGGCTTCCCAATGTAAACGTTCCTCCCGGAACAGCAACCATTTTTATGGAAATTACCGTGTTCGGAATGGTTTCCGTAAAGGTTTCCAGTTTGTTTACTTTGGCAGCTTCCGTATAAATCTGCTGATTAACTTCTCCCTGGGATCCGAAGCCTGTATTTTTCGCATGTTTCCGGTTGGGATCGTAATGCCCGACATCAATATGGCAGTTCAGACAGAGCAGTTCATCTTTTTTGCGGTCATAGTACAAGTGAGCATCCTGGCCTTCCTTGGTCAGGGTCAGCGGATAAAGATTCTCATGACATTTCACGCAGGATTCCTGGTAGGTGAATTTTTGCGCCACTTCGACCGTTCTGCGGGCTTCCCAGTTGAAATCTGCACTGTCTTTTACCAGATATCCCCATATATCTTTTGCCCCCAGCCTGATTTTTTCCGTAAGGTAACCCTGGCCTTCCGGAGGCAAATGGCAATCTACACAGCCAACCCTTACCCCGCTTGAAGTAAGGTAATGACCCGATTGTTTCCAGGAACTGAACACGTGTGGATGGACATGACAGGTTTCACAGAATTTTGGGGTGGATGTTGCCTTTATCCCTTTGTGGGAAAGAAGTATGAATAATACCCCTCCCATAAATCCCGCCAATATCAGCAGCAAAACTTTATTTCTTAAAAAGCAGCCTTTTTTCCAGGGCATGATCAGTTTTTCTTTTCTGGTTTTAGATTTCCACAGTAACTCAAGAGTTCAAAAATAATAATAAATCAATTTTTCCTGTAAAAAATACGCGTTCTTATTTTATTTAGAAACAGTTTAGATTTGATTTGTTGCTGAAAACCGCTTTGATAAAACAAACTGTTGCTTTAACTTAGCTAAAAATTACCCCCGTTATGATGCAGCTCATTTCCGATTTTACCGCTTTGTTTTATCCTGAACTCTGTTTAACCTGTGGAGGGAGGCTGGTTGCCATGGAAAAATTCATTTGCCTGGACTGCCTTGATGATCTGCCCAGGACAGCCTTCCATAAGGATGCAGGGAATAAAATTGCCCAGCTTTTCTGGGGAAGGGTCATGGTGGAAAATGCTACTTCCTGGCTTTTTTTCAGGAAGGGAAGCCGTTACCAGAAACTGGTCCATTACCTGAAATACAAAGGGATAAAAGAAGTCGGGGAAGAAATGGGCAAACTGTTTGGCCAGGACCTAAGGGAGTCTCCATTCAGCATGGCTGAGTTGGTGTTGCCGGTCCCTTTGCACCCCCGGAAACTGAAACTGCGCGGGTATAACCAAAGTGAATGGATCGCCCGGGGAATTGCTGTTTCGCTTGGATTAAGCCTAAGTTCAGATCTGTTGGAAAGGGAGGTTTTCACAGAAACCCAGACCCGTAAAAACCGTTTTGAACGGTGGCAGAATGTGGAGGGTATTTTCAGGGTGACCGATCCTGAAATGGTTAAGAACAAGCATATTTTGATAGTGGATGACGTGGTTACCACCGGATCAACCCTTGAAGCGGCAGCAGTTTCCCTGTTAAAAGCCGGAGCAGCTAAAGTTAGTATTGCAACACTGGCATGTGCGGAGATTTAAAGAGGACGCAGGACAAATACAAGTTGCAAGACTAAATACAAGACTAAATACAAGTATCAGGTATCAAGATTGTTAAAAAAATGCTTAATTAAAAAAACACCAATATGCACAATTTTAAAGAGTTAAAAATCTGGCAGATGAGTCGGGGACTTGTCAAAGACATTTATGACGTTACCAGACATTTGCCGCATGAGGAATTATTTATCTTGACTTCGCAAATGAGAAGAGCCGCGATTTCGATACCTTCGAATATTTCTGAAGGTGCAGGAAGAAATTCCGATAAGGAATTTGTCAGGTTTATTGATATCGCCAGGGGTTCTTCGTTTGAACTTGAAACACAATTATTTCTTTGTTATGATCAAAACTATTTGACAGAAATAGAGTTGAACACCGTTCTGGAAAAAGTACAGAAAATTCAAAAAATGCTTTATAACTTCGAATCCACCCTTACTCGCTAAGTTAAGTCCTGATACTTGTATTTAGTCTTGATACTTGATACTTGTATTTAGTCTTGATACTTGATACTTGTATTTAGTCTTGATACTTGATACTTGTATTTTGTCTTGAATCCCTCATCCAATTTTAATTGTTTTACCTTCTACAACAAGAATATCTCCGGAACGAAGTTTGGCCCGGCGGCGGTATTCCGGTTCTCCGTTCCGGATGACCAGTCCCTCATCCACCATCATTTTGGCATGGCCGCCACTCTCTGCAATTTTGAGGTATTTCAGCAAACTGATCAGTTCGATGTACTCTCCGGTAAGTTTAAATTCCATCATGTTTTTCCAGTTTTATTAGTTCCTGCTGCAATTTCCGGGGAAGTCCCCCGACTACTGAAGAATAAGATTCATCAATCCAGGTTGTGATCAACCGGTCATCGCCAGCCTGATCGACCATGACCCGTATCCAGTGTACTTTGCTCATGTGGTATCCGGGTAAAACAAAGGAATATCTTTCCTGAAGGTCAATCACCTTTTCCGGACTGTTTTTCAGCAATAATCCAGGCTCTCCGTCCAGGTTCAGCAGACAGAATATTTTACCCATCACCTTGAATACCAGGGTGGTTTCATCAAAGGGAAAACTCTCGGTTACCCCGGGTTTTCCCAGGCAATACTCTCTGATCTCTTCAATATTCATATTTCGGATTTCGGATTTTCGATTTCGGATTTAGTCAAAATCTTTTAGTCTTGTGTCTTTTAGTCCTGATACCTGATACCCTTTTTACATCGCGGTGGAATTGAATGCATTATCGTAATGTTCAATCTCAAATTCGTTGGATCCATTGATGGTGACCAGGATCAGGTCAAAACGGGTTTCACCGGGCCAGTTGTAAAACTGAATCCAGGCTTCTGCTGCCGTGATGACCTTTTTAATCTTTTTGTCGGAAAGGGCATCGACCGGATGTTCAAAGGGTTCACCCATTCTTGATTTCACTTCCACAATCACCAATTCGTCGCCATCCTGTGCCACAATATCAAGTTCCAGGTGACCGACCCTCCAGTTGGTATTCAGAATTTTATAGCCTTTTTCCTCAAGGTACCCGCGGGCAACATGTTCTGCGGTATCTCCGGTTTCTTTGGTTGATGGTTTCATGACGGGGGTTATTGGTGGAGACGCCCCACGGGACGTCTTTACAAATATACCATTATATCAATTTCAAAGAACAATTTTTCCCGTTGATCTCCAATTTATACTCCGATCCCAGCCGTAAGGCCAGGTTGGGTTGTTCGTGACCTGCCGGGAATCCGAAGCAGACAGGGAAATCATAATCCCTGACCGCATCCAGGATGATGGCTTCCACTGAACTTCCGAAAGGATCTTCGTTGTCTTTCACATCGGTGAACTGACCAATAATCAATCCGGCCAGGTATTTAAGTTTACCGGCCAGCCGCAAACTGACCATCATCCGGTCGATGTGGTAAAGGTATTCATCCAGGTCTTCGATAAACAGGATTTTTCCGGCCCAATCCACATCGTAGGGTGTGCCGGTCAGGCTGTACAAAAGGCTGAGGTTTCCGCCGGTCAGTTCAGCTTTCGCACATCCCCGCCGGTTATTCTGTGATGCCGGGAAATCGTATCCTGGTTTTTTTCCCTGAAGCAGGTCAAGCAAAGAGAGGGCTCCTTCTGATATGATGTCTTTTTCATGGAAAAAACTGCGGCACATGGCTCCATGAACGGAGGCGAATCCCGAAAGTTGAAGCCGGTTATGCAAAACGGTGATATCGCTGTAACCGACAACCCATTTGGGGTGTCTGCGGAAACGGGAAAAGTTGAGCTGATCAATCAGCCTTAAGGTACCATAACCGCCACGTGTACAAATAATTGCGCTGACTTCCGGGTCATCGAGCGCTTCCTGTATATCCGCCAACCTTTCCTGGTCGGTACCGGCAAACTGGAAATGGGTGGAAAGGTGGTTTTTTCCGGTTTCCACCCGGTAGCCCCGGGCTGACAACCATTCCACAGCAGGCAATATCTCTTCTGCAGTGCATTTGCCCGCAGGTGACACCATCCGGATTTTTGAACCGGGGATCAGTTTTCGTGGAATAATCATCGTTTAACCTGAATTATAAAATCAACTTAGATCGGTCTGCTTCAATACAATTCCTTTTAAGGCTGCAAAATAATCCAAATACTGCTTATTTACAATCAGAAATGAAACCAGATCGCAGGATGCCGGACAGGCAGGTTCCGGATAACCTCCGGATGTTCAGGAAATGCGGGCAACGACAAATATTTGCTGATGTATTGAGGCTGTGCCAGAGCCAATCCGGAAAACAGCAAACACGATTGTCTTACAGGCCACTCTTCCCAGATGTAAATGTCTTTGTTATAAGGCCACGTAGATTTGTCTTCAATATAGGGGAAAATAAATTCCATTCCTTTCTTCAGCGATTTTCCGTCGGAAGTTTTAAATTCCCACAGGTTATCTTCCTGGGTGGACAGGATTGCTGCGGCATTGGCAAAGGCATCCATATTGAAGAGGGAATAGCCATATGGCTTTGTTCGTTTGATCTCCAAAGGGAAACTTCCGTCGGTCGCCATTTGGGAAGGTAACAGGATGTTTTTGAAACGGCTGATGCATAAATCCAGCACTTCCTGGTTGCCGGTCAGGCTTGCAAAGGCAGCGGCTGTAACCACCCAGCAGGTGCCGTGGTTGTTTTCGGCATTCATTTCTTTAATGCCGTATTCGTGAGTGGTCATCCAGTTCAGAAACCGGCTGAACCATGCTTTGATTTTGTTTGCCTTTTCAGCCGGAATTGCCCCTTTTTCTGAAAGAACTTTAATGGATTGAGCCACTTCCACCAAATGATAAGCATCGATCAGACCGATGCTTCTTCCGGTGAACCTTCCTTTGATTGCCTGTGCATACAGCATGTCGGGATTCATCAGGGTGGCCGTATCCGCAAACCAGGCTTCAACATGTTCAAGCGCTTTGGCTGCAAAAGTGTCTTTACCGGTCAGCAGCCAGGCCGAAGTCAGTGTGGCGGTGATTTCACTCAGACGGACCATGGCCAGGCGATGGTCAGAAAAGTTATCCGGATTGCTTTGGCCATCTTTCTGAATGTAGGGGCCCTCCGGATTGGACGGATCAGGCCACCAATAGTCACCTTCGGAATAAAAATCATGGATTCCACCGGCGCTTCTGGAACAATGCGAAGCTGTAACGGTAACCGGTTTTTCTGACAACAGGAAATTTGCCCGACGGATGGTTTCCTTCCGGATTTCCTTTGCCATTTTTCTTTCAACCGGTGACAAACCTGCACTTTCCAAATAATTAAAAATCAAAAGGATGCATAGTATTGTAAAGATGTTTTTCTGCTTCATTGTTGAAAATGGATTATTTGTCATATTTTCCCCTTTGTGCTTTCAGGAAGCTGATCATTTCGGCTTTCAGTTTCCTCGATTCTGCGGTATAGGCGGGATCATCCGCCACATTTCTGGTTTCCAGCGGATCCTTTTGGTAATCATACATTTCCGTGGCAACCACCAGCTCTTCACTGAAAGGCTTGTAGCTGCGGAAACCGTCCCCCAGCCAGAGAGTGTAGCGGTACCTTTGGGTCCGGAGGGAATAGCCCATGCACTGGCCATCCGACCATCCCAGCCTGCTGGCTTCAATGCCTTTTCCCGGACGCGGATACTGGCTGAGGGAATATTCTTTCACCAGTGTTTCCGGGTTTTTCATGACAGGGGCCAGACTTTTTCCGTCGAGATGACCAGGAATCTGTAAACCAGACAGTTCACAAAGCGTCGGGAAGATATCGATGAATTCTGTCGGGGAAGTGGTTTTTGCCGGATTCATCCCGGGTGCGGAAATGATCAGCGGAGTGCGGGCGGCCTGTTCAAAATTGGTGTGTTTGCACCAGAGGTTATGATCACCCAGGTGCCATCCGTGGTCTCCCCAGAGTACCACAATGGTATTGCCGGCCAGACCAAGTGAGTCGAGAGCCTTCAATACAATTCCGATTTGTGCATCGGTAAAGGAGGTGGCTGCATAATAGCCGTGGATCAGCTCCTTCTGTTTTTCCACAGGCATATCCAAACCCGGTTTCTGGTCAGAAAAGGAGGAAATGGGGGGTATATCTGTATAGCTGTACAATTCTCCGGCGGTGTGATAGGCAATATCCGGGCCGTTCTCTGACTTTTTCTGAAAGGCAGCCAGTGGCATAGCCTTCCGGGAATAGAGATCCCAGTATTTTTTCGGGGCTACAAAAGGCAGATGGGGTTTACTGAAACCAACGGCAAAAAAGAAAGGCTTGTCACCTTTGGCCAGTTCCGACAAAATATCCCGGGCATGCAGGGCATTTGCCCCATCGTTGTAGGCATGGTCGGGTACATCTGCACATTCCACCGAAGGTTTGATTTTCGTCCCGACATAATCGTTCAGTTCTTTGCCTTTCAGCCCTTTTGCTTCCCCTTCAGCCGTGAATTTCCGGATCAGGGCCCTTGTTTCCGGTAGTTGGTACTGACCTTCCGGCCTTCCGGTGGAGGCAGGAAAATATTTATCTGACCGCCTGTAATAGGGGATACTCCAGGAGGGTCCATCCAGGTCGTCATCCACGCAGCGGGGATCATATATCTTTCCTATTCCGGCCGTCTGGTATCCCCAGGAGCGGAAATACTGCGGCAGGGAAAGAATATCCGGGTTGATATCCCTCATTTTGGTTTTCAGGTCCCAAACGCGGGTATAGTCGGGTCGCATCCCAGTCATCAGGCTGGCCCGGGTCGGACCGCTGACCGCCTGCTGGCAGTAATTCTGCATAAATACGGTGCTGCGGGCTGCAAGTTTATCGATGTTCGGTGTTTTAACCAGTGGATCTCCGTAACAACCCAGAATAGGTTTCAGGTCATCGACGGCGATAAACAGTACATTGGGACGGGCAGGTTGTGCCTGTAACGCTGTGAGGCTTAAGCCCAGCTGTGCTGCTATGGTAGCTTTGAGTGACAGATTTTTCATGTTTTCAAGGATTGATCTGTAAATAGAAAGGGCCTGTATTGAAAGCCGTGGCAACAGGCTTAACGGGGAAATCATTCCGTACCGGCTCAAAACATCCTGACGATTTGTTTTTCCCGCGTTTGTTTTTCACGATATCAAAAAGGATTTCCGGGTCATCTTCCATGTCCTGAATATCCATTATGGCCTGCCGTGGAATTTTCACCGAAGGTAAAGCTTTTTGCGGCCGGATGAAACCATACTCATTGGTGACAGGAAGTTTTTTCAGCAGGATAAAGCCTTTTTCAGCAGGCAGTTCTGAGGTATAATTGTTGATCATGGTTTCCCTTCCTGTGGGATCTTCCAGTATTTTGGCAGTTGGTTGAACCACCAGGTTGTTGCAGATTACCACTTCTTCCGGGGGATACTCCCCTTTTCCTCCAAGCCGGACCGGGCCCGATCCCACCAGGGTATTGTGTGCGATCAGGATGTTTCGCAGGGGATCCACCCGGTAATTTTCCAACCGGATGCTGAAGTAATTACCCGTATTGAAATAGTTGTTGTACACCATGTCGTTCTGTCCTTCCTTGATGCGGATTCCGGCGCCATCCAGAAAGAAATTGCCATAAACGGCCGTATTCGAACCATGCCGGAGGGTGACATGGGATTCTCCATTCGATTCGAAGGTGTTGTACCGGTAGACATTTTCCCGGGCTTTGTTGGAAATGATCTCTCCATCGCCGTTGCAGCGGGTGAAATAGCAATATTCCATCAACGTGCGGCTGACAAATTTGCTCTGGTAGCTGTATCCCGGGCGGAAGGCTTCCATCCCGTAATCGCCACCTGCACCTTCCGGGGCCTGGAAATCCCTGAAGGAGCACCAGCGGATGACATTATTTCCCGGATGAAGGGAGTCGACGGCCACCTGGAAGACAGAGGAGCCTTCTTTTCCCGGGGGAGCCTGGGGCTTTTTTTCGAAATTGCACCAGGCAACGTCATTAAACCGTCCGGTTTTGGTGATCTCAAAAAAGTAGTGCGACCGGTAACCTGAGATATTAAGCTGACTGATCCTACAACGAGATCCGGCAACAGTCACCACATTGCCGCTGACGGAACCATCCAAAAACTGGAATCCGGAGAAAGTTACATTGTCCGCCGAAATCCTGACTGAGGATTTGCCGGTAAAAATGACTTTCCCGGGCGTTTCAGCCATGAAAATAATTCCGTTGTTTTTCAGGTTTAAAACCACATCCGCGTAACTGCCGTTTTTCCAGATGACGGAATCTTTTTCCATGAGTTGTGGGGCAACCGTTTCAAAATCCTTCACAGAGGATATTTTCCAGGATGTTGCCCAACCTGTAGTCTGTATCATGAAGAACAGGATCACTAGCTGCCAGGAAATGGATGTTCTGATTTTCATTTTGTTATACAAGGATTTTGAAAGCAAAGGAAAGATCGTTCTCAGGTTTGATTTTTTCCCGGATATCTTTTCCGAGCAGGATTTCAATTCCCGAAGCGGTGTTTTTCCATTTTAGTGGTTTTTGTACCCCCAGCAGGTGAAGCGGTGACCCCGGTTGGGGTTTTACAGAGGATAAAACCAGCTTGTCTCCCGGCCAGTCATAGCTGAAGGCAAAAACGGTTTTTTTGTCTTTCGAGCGGGTAAAACGGATTTTGTCTCCTTCTTTCCACAGATCGCCTTCCCGTGGGCGTGTGGCGTAGATGGCTTCCCCGTTGGTTTTCAGCCAGGCACCAACTTCATTGAGCTGGCTGATGGCTGTCGGGGCAAATTCACCGTTCCCGTCGGGGCCGATACCCACCATGAAATTGCCTCCCTTGGCTGCCGAATCGATCAGGTTTTGAATGACCCAGGCGGCTCCCTTATAGTTTTCCGGAGTGGGTTCATAAGAGAAAGTCTTGCCCAGGGGATAAATGACAAACCACGGAGTATCGGTATTTTCCTTGTTTCCGGGAACGAAACCTTCCGGGGTGTAATAATCGCCGTAATTGCCGATTCCTCTTGCCCGGAACATCACATCCGGCTGGATTTTGCGCAGTTCCAGCAAAGTCTCACGGAGTTGCGGCCAGACTTTCGGACCCCAGTATATATCCAGGCAGACCATGTCGATTTTGCCGTAATTGGTCAGTAACTCCTTCAACTGGGTACGATGCCGGAGGACCATCCGGTCGACCTCTTCTTTGGCCGGATCGGGCACCACCACCCAATTTTTGGCAAGGCGTTCTTTTGTTCTCCGGAATTCTTCGTTCTCAGGATCCCCCGGTTTCCAGATGGCTTTCAGGTATTCTTCGCTCGACGGAATCTGCAACGGGTGGTAACCATACGGCCGGAAATCGGCATCGTACCAGTCGGGATGAGAAAAATAGAGGTCAATCTTAATGCCATGCCGGTGCGCGGCATCGGTCAGTTCCCGGATAATGTCCCGCTTAAATGGCGTTTCCATGATGCTGTAAGCCAGGTCACATTCCTCGATCGCAGGCCCTCCCGGCGCCGTCCAGTTTACCCTCCGCTTAACCCGGGTCTGAGTGTCGAACATGGAAAAACCTTCATGGTGTTTGGAGGTGAAGGCAAACATCTTCATCCCCCAATCCTTAAAATAGGTCATCCATTGGTCGGCATTAAAGCCCTGAGGATTCCAGTTTTTATATAACTGATTGTATTCCTGCCGTTTGGCAATATCAAAATAGGGCGGCACATGTCCCAGGTAGGGCCAGGATTCTTTCTGCAGCTGCCAGATGGAATAGATGCCCCAGTGGAGACGAACGCCGAATTTCATATCCAGAAAGGCTTCGTAGGCTTCGTCAGACGCCCAGGTATATTCCGGGACCGGATCCTCTTCCACAAAAGGCATGGTGTGAATGTAATTGACGTCTGTTTTCGGCAGCCGGTGGGAAAACCGGGAAGGTTTCACGGAATTATCCGGGTAATCCATGCCCGGATAATGTTGCCCGTTCCCCTGTGTGTGAAAATTGCCCAGCATGGTAGCGGCCGACAGGCCGAAACTCCGGATGATGAATTGTTTGCGGTTCATAGTCAATGCTGAAGTTTTCAAAATTCCGCTTAAAGATAAAAAGATCACAATTACACCATAC
Organism: Prolixibacteraceae bacterium; assembly: GCA_027451165.1. Lineage (GTDB taxonomy): Bacteria > Bacteroidota > Bacteroidia > Bacteroidales > Prolixibacteraceae > UBA1413. Next base: position 12,127 of record DAIDJX010000058.1, read on the forward strand.
ATTTGCCATAAAAGAGATTTTAAACAATTGGTAATAGTTTTATACTGAATTTTAAAGAATAGTTTACCATGAAAACCAGAAGTGCAAATTTTCTGATCGCTGCAGAACTTCCACCGGAAAATCCCGCTCCGGGCTTAACCCGCCAGATCATGGGCTACGACGGCCACATCATGATGGTGAAAATCAGGTTTGAAAAAGGAGCGGTAGGGTATGTACATGAACATTTTCACGTTCAGTGTACTTACGTGGCAGCCGGGAAATTCGAGGTGATGATCGCCGGGGAAAAGAAAATACTGGAAAGCGGAGACGGTTTTTACGTCGAACCGGATGTAGCCCACGGAGTGGTTTGCCTTGAAGAGGGAATCCTGATTGATGTTTTCAGCCCGATGAGACTGGATTTCCTGGGATAACATGCAGATCCTTCCTCTCCCGTTTCGCGGGATTCGTCAGGATGACAAGGACCGTTCACGCGAGGAGGGGAGAACCGTGGCCGGCCGGGAGCAGAACAATCTTTAAGGCAGGTCTTTCGCCGGCCGGCCACGGTTCCCCGGTTAATCCGATACCCTTGTCGTGTCGACGAAGCGAAGCAAGGAGACATCTGCATCTTCGCCATGGAAAGGTAAAAAGACCTTAGACAGGCTGTTTTGACCACGAAGGTAGCGAACTGCCACTGTCATCTCCTAATTGTGCCCAATAAAATTGGGTTTAAACCCGGAATGACGGGCACAGATCTTCATTAAACGAGAGTCATAATATAGTTTTCCGGCCAAATAAAATTTTTCCATTTCCCATTAACTTTATACCACCGGTAGGGTCTTATCCCTGTTGCATGGAAAAAGAGGTAACCGAGGAGTTTCTGCTCCGTTTGCTGAAAAATGAAAACAGCAGAAGAGAGGGAATGGCTTTGCTGATACATACCTATCAGGAGCGGATGTATTGGCATATCCGGAAAATGGTGATCAACCATGACGATGCCAGGGATGTCCTGCAGGAGACATTGGTCAGGGTCTGGAAGAATGTACATCAGTTCAGGGGGGAATCAGCAATTTCCAGCTGGCTCTACCGGATTGCTTCCAATGAGTCACTCCGGTTTCTGGAAAGGAAACAACGGAAGCTGGGCCATAAGGTGGAGTTACAAGAGATGCTGGTCAACGAATTGGAAACGGCTCCCTTTATCTCCGGGGAGGCCATCCGGATCGCTCTCCAAAAGGCGATCCTGGTGCTGACCGACAGGCAGCGGCTGGTGTTTAACATGCGCTATTTTGATGAAATGGACTATTCTGACATTGCTGATGTGCTGGAAACCACGGCAAACAACGTCAAGGTCTTGTACCACAATGCGAAAACCAGGATTGAGGAAACTTTAAAAGAAGAGATATGACAAAGCCCAAGATCAGTCATCCCTACCAGGTTCCCGATGGATTTTTTGATCTTCAGGAAAAGGAACTGATGATAAAACTGGACGGGATCAGTCTTCAGGAAAAAAGGAAATCGGCTGTATGGCAGGTTTTGAAATATGCGGCCATCATTGTTGCTGCTGTATTCCTCGGAAGGGAAAGCGTCACGGTCTTCCCCGGGCAGCAGAAATCAGCCGCTGATCAGGAGTCCCTCACTGTGGATCTGGTACTTTCCCAGGTTTCGGATGAGGATCTGTCGGAATTTCTCATCGAAAATGTTGCACAGGAGTTTTTAACCGAATAATGAGTAAGTCTATGAAAATCAACGGGTTTTTGTGCAGTCTTTTCATTCTCCAGCTGCTTTTCCTGTCGTCACAGGCACAGCGGATCGGATATAAGGAAATCACGGAAAAAAGGATTGAATTCATTGCTCCCCGCCTGGGGCTCACAGCCGGTGAGTCGGAAAAATTCTGGCCTTTGTTCCGGGAATTTTATGACCAGCGGGAAAAACTGACACAGAAAACCCGTCAGAAAAACAACCAACCGGATAACAAACCTCTGGTTACTGATGAGGATTACCTGAATGCCATCCGTTTTATGATCGATTCAAAAATGAACCAGGTTACCCTGATGAAGGAATATACCGGAAAGTACGTTGAAATACTTCCTCCGGAAAAAGTATACCGGTTGCTGCAGCTGGAAGAAGAATTCAACAGGGTATTGCTGAATCAGCTGAAAGACCCGGGACCGGAGAGAAAAGAACCGGAGCCCGGGAAAAAGCGGCCACCTTTTTAAGGTTACCCAGTCAATCATTTAATATACAGAATTTTATGAGAAATAAACTGTTTCTCACAGGGATTGTTTTGCTTTTTTTTCAACAAC
>DAIDJX010000059.1 GCA_027451165.1 Prolixibacteraceae bacterium
ATACGACGGCCTTGAACTTTGTACGTGGGGCGACCACATGGAGATTGATAAGGCCACGCAGGCTTACTGCGACAACAGGAAAGCACTCCTTGACAAACATGGATTGAAACTTTTTACCATCTCCACGCATTTGGTGGGGCAGTGTGTTTGTGATCCGATTGATGAACGGCACAGGAACATACTTCCGGACTATATCTGGGGGGATGGTGATCCTGAAGGCGTAAGGCAACGTGCTGCTCTCGAGTTGATCGAAACCGGCAAAGCCGCTAAAAGGCTTGGGTTGAACACGGTTGTGGGTTTCACCGGAAGCCCCATATGGCACCTCTTGTATTCTTTTCCGGCGGTTCCTCCTGAAATGATTCAGAAGGGCTATGCAGAATTTGCCCGCCGTTTTCTTCCCATTCTGGATGAATATGAACGGCTGGGTGTACGGTTTGCTTTGGAAGTACATCCCACAGAGATTGCCTTTGACATCCATACTGCCCACATGGCGCTGAAGGCGCTGAACCATCATCCGGCATTCGGTTTCAACTTTGATCCCAGTCATTTCGGCTACCAGGGGGTGGATTATGTCCGTTTCCTGTATGAATTTTCTGACCGGATATTCCATGTGCATGTGAAAGATGTTTACTGGAGCGATATGCCCGGTGCGGTTGGCGTTTTCGGCGGTCATATGGAATTCGGTGACAACCGGCGGTATTGGAATTTCCGAAGTCTTGGACGTGGAAAAATTGATTTTGAGAACATCATCCGGGCGCTGAATGATATCGGTTATCACGGACCACTTTCAGTGGAATGGGAAGACAGCGGGATGAACCGGGAAGCCGGGGCAGCTGAGGCCTGTGAATTCATCAGATATACCGATTTTGAGCCTTCAGATGTGAAGTTTGATGATGCCATGCAGAAATGAGCGACAATTTTTCAGGTTACAAAAGGCATTTTGACAAAGATGAATTTGCCAGGGCCGCCGGCATTCAGCTTCTTGAAGCCGGGCCTGGCCATGCTAAGGCCTGTATGGAAGTAACAGCCCGCCACCTGAACAGTGTGGGCACCTTGCACGGAGGTGCTATGTTTACCCTGGCCGACTTTGTTTTTGCCGTAGCTTCCAATGCCCATGGAAAGATTGCCATGGCCATCCAGACGGATATCGCATTTTTCAAAGCGGTTAGGTCCGGGACCATAACAGCTTGTGCCAGGGAAATATCCCTGCATGAAAAGCTGGGTACCTATCTGGTGGAGATTACCGATGAAACCGGCACTTTGGTTGCCCACTTCAGGGGTACAGCTTACCGGAGACGTGAAATGATTAATTATGATGAACTGACTGATAACTTATTACAATGACAAACCGGAGAACTTTTATTCAAACCACCGGGTTAGCCATGGCCGGCCTCGGGCTGGGAGCCATGGTGCCAGACCAGAGCTACGCCGGCGTGATGGGGGCCAATGAAAAACTGACCTGCGGGCTGATCGGCGCCAATGGAATGGGGATGACCGATCTCAAAGCCTTTTTGGCCTTGCCCAATACCGAATGCGCAGCCATTTGTGATGTCGATGAAAATGTCCTGAACCGTAGACTTGCAGACACGGAAAAAATCCAGGGTACCAGGCCCAAAGGATATAAGGATTTCCGCAAGCTTCTGGAAAACAAGGATATTGATGTGATTATCATTGGTACACCCGATCATTGGCACTGCCTGCCTTTTGTCTATGCTGCACAGGAGGGAAAATCCATTTACTGTGAAAAACCGCTGTCCAATACCATCGGCGAGATCAACATCATGGAAAAGGCAGCGGCAAAATATGGCGTTACCGTGCAGGTCGGACAGTGGCAGCGCAGTGACCCACACTGGCAGGATGCCGTTGCTTTTGTACAGTCGGGGAAACTTGGGAAAATCCGGACAGTCCGAACCTGGTCGTACCAGGGATGGATGTCATCTGTTCCGGTGAAACCTGACCAACCCGTTCCGGCAGGTGTGGATTATGATTTCTGGCTGGGACCTGCGCCCCTCCGCCCGTTCAACCCCAACCGTTTCCATTTCAGCTTCCGCTGGTTCTGGGATTATGCAGGTGGTATGATGACCGACTGGGGCGTTCACATTGTTGATTATGCCTTATTCGGGATGAATGTAAAGGGACCCAAATCGGTAATGTCAATGGGAGGTAAATTCGCCTACCCACAGGATGCTACGGAAACCCCCGATACCCAGCAGGCGCTTTATGAATTCGACGGATTTACCATGCTCTGGGACCATGGCATAGGCATCAACGGCGGTTATTACGGCCGTTCCCACGGGGTGGGCTTTGTCGGAAACAACGGCACCCTGGTGGTCGACCGGAATGGCTGGGAGGTTATCCCGGAAGTCCTCAACAACAAACCACAGATGGAACGGGTGGAACTCAAACCAGCCTCCGGAAAGGGACTTGAACTGCACATGCAGAATTTTGTGGATTGCATTAAGGATAAAAACCTGAAACTACGCACCAGCATCGACATTGCTGCCAACACGGCAAAAGTTTGCCACCTTGGAAATATTGCCTACAAAACCGGGAGAAGATTGTATTGGGATAATGATAAATCGGTCTTTATCAACGACCCTGATGCAAACAACTATCTGACACCCGTTTACCGGAAACCCTGGGAACTACCCAAAATATAGGTAAAGACGCCCTACAGGGCCTCTCAATAGGTAAAGACGCCCTACAGGGCGTCTCAATAGGTAAAGACGCCCTATAGGGCGTCTCAATAGGTGGTAAAGACGCCCTATAGGGCGTCTCAACAATAGGTAATAAGTAAAGACGCCCTACAGGGCGTCTCAAAAAAAAATAAATATGTATACAGCCATCGACAACCGATACGAAACCATGCCCTTCCGCCGCTGTGGCAAATGGGGCCTGAAACTGCCCGCTGTGTCTCTTGGATTGTGGCACAATTTCGGGGGAGTGGATGTTTTTGAAAATGGCCGTGAAATGTTACGGCTGGCTTTTGACCTGGGAATCACTCATTTTGATCTGGCTAACAATTACGGGCCACCCCCTGGTTCCGCTGAAGAGAACTTTGGAAAGTGGATGAAGCAGGATTTCCGGCCTTACCGCGATGAACTGGTCATCTCCACCAAGGCTGGCTACCTGATGTGGCCCGGGCCTTATGGCGAATGGGGAAGCCGTAAATACCTGCTGGCCAGTCTGGATCAAAGCCTGAAACGGATGGGCCTGGACTATGTCGATATTTTTTATTCCCACCGTCCCGATACAGATACGCCCCTGGAGGAAACCATGATGGCGCTTGATCAGGCTGTCCGTTCCGGAAAAGCGCTTTATGCCGGTCTTTCCAACTATTCCGCTGAAATGACCAGCAAAGCTGCAGCTATTCTGAAGGAACTGGGCACTCCCTGCCTGATCCATCAGCCTAAATATTCCATGTTTGAACGGTGGGTTGAAGGTGGCTTGCTGGATGTGCTGGAAACAGAAGGAATCGGCTGCATTCCTTTTTCGCCACTCGCCCAGGGCCTGCTGACAGACCGTTACCTGAAAGGAATACCGGATGGGTCCAGAGCATCCAAATCCTGGGGCTTCCTGAAACCACACCAGGTAGCTCCCGCACTGGAAAAAGTGAAAAAACTGAACCAACTGGCGCTGAATCGTGGTCAATCGCTGGCCCAAATGGCCCTGGCCTGGTTACTGAAGGACAAAAGGATCACCTCAGTGCTGATCGGTGCCAGTTCGGTCCGGCAACTTCAGGATAATGTGGAAACCCTGCGGAATACTGTTTTTTCAGAAGAAGAACTGCAAATCATCGAAAATATCCTTGAAGGAAACAGTTGATAATTATCCCCGGGTACTTATTTGAGTGTCATTCCCGGAAACTTTTTTCTCCCGGGCTATTGGGGATAATATGAATTTTAGTATTATTTTTAACTGATGTTATTTAGTTGACCCATTATCCGGACAGAATGGACAATGTGGCATGTTTTTGGTAAAGGGTCGCTGCTGTTTGTTCTTTTTTATTTTCCCGCCAATTTTGTTAATTGATTGAATATGAAAAAGTTATTATTTTTTGTCATCATTTCTGTTTTTTTTGTTGGTAACAACCAGTTGAGTTACGGACAAATTAAAGTGGATGTAAAGAAAAAGATAGAGAATCAGTCCAATAACAGGGCCAACCAACGAACTGACCAGGCTATCGACAAAGGGCTTGACAAGTTGGAGGGGATTTTCAAAAAGAAGGACAAAAACGAAGCCCCAAAAGAAGAACAAAAACCACAGGAGGATCAGAACAATCCGCCGGCAGAAAACAAAACCCCGCAGGGACAATCACAGCCCGGACTGGAAACATACTCCAAGTTTGATTTTATTCCGGGGGAAAAGGTGATCTTTTATGAAGATTTCAGCCAGGATGCAGTGGGCGATTTGCCAGCTTTATGGAATACCAATGGTTCAGCAGAAGTGGTTACTTCCAACCTGTTCCCGGGAAACTGGCTCCAGGTTAAACCGCAGTCTTATTTTGGCATTTGGACAGACCAACCGATCGTTCTTCCGGAGAATTATACCTTTGAGTTTGATGTAGTTCCCATCACGGGTAAAGAAGGAAACGGGATGGCTGGTTATAGTCTGTTGCTGTACAAGTACAAAAGCAAGATGACCCTGGATGGAGGGTCAGTTCCGGGTGAAGCCGGATTCTGGTTTACCTGTGAATATTACGGTACTCCCAGGTACCGGGCTTACTGCATGGGAAAAGAAGATGAGCAGTTTGATATTTCAGGGAGCAATGATGAAGATAAGAATAAACAAAAACTGAATCAAAAATACCATATTTCCATTTGGGTACAAAAAACCAGGATCCGTTTTTACATCAATGAAAATAAGGTTTTCGACCTTCCCCGGGGGATTTCTCTGGAAAGAAGATTTGACCGGTTCAGAATTGGTGAAAGCGCCCTGCTTATCAGTAATCTGCGGATTGCCGTGGGAGCTCCTGATATGCGAAACAAACTGATGACCGACGGAAAACTGGTAACCTACGGGATCTATTTTGATGTGAATAAAGACGTGGTTAAGCCAGAATCTTACGGAACCTTGAAGGAGATTGCCAAAATCCTGAATGAAGTGCCGGATGTAAAGGTAAAAATCATAGGTCATACCGATGCTGACGGTCAGGATGCTGCCAACCTGGACCTGTCGAAACGCCGCGCTGCCTCTGTGAAAGCAGAACTTGTAAAATCATTCGGGGTAAACGGAGACCGGCTGGATACCGACGGGATGGGAGAGAGTCAACCAGTGGCCCCCAATGATTCGCCGGTTAACAAAGCATTAAATCGCCGGGTAGAATTTGTCAAACTTTAAAATCAACGTTTTAACCTGTTCAATTTAATACATCAGGACCTATGAAAAACAAGTTGATCATTTACATCTCCCTTTGCAGTCTGTTTCTGTTCTCATTTCTCGCAGGTTCCGGAACAGTTCCCATTGTTTCCAATCCTACCGGATCTAATTTCACCGAAGGATTAAGCGTGGCCAACATTACAACCAACAGTGCGGTTTTTAGTTATTTGGCCGGCGGAACTCAAATCACGGAACATGGCGTGGTTTACGGAAAAAGTGCACAACCGGCCCTTGGTTCTGGAAACCGGGTCACTTATTATATCGGGACGGCCAAAAATGTTCCACCGACCAAAACATTCTTCAAGGTGTCGGCGAGCCGTTTGGAAGCATCAACAAAATATTATGCCAGGGCTTATATAAAAGACAGTTCCGGCAACATTGTCTATGGGAATGAAGTCAGTTTCACTACCTTGAGAGCAAAATAGAAATTCACCGTTATGAAAAAGAGATTTTTTGTCGTTTCCATCCTGTGTCTTACACTGATGCCGGGATTACAAACCCATGCCCAGTTGGGTGGTTTGATGAACAAGGTTAAAAATAAAATTGTAGATAAGGCCCTGGGGAATGATACCGGAAGCAAATCGGGCACGCAGGCCCAGGAACCCGGATGTGCCTCTGAAAATGATAAAGTCGTTTTCGAATTTGACAAGGGGTATAAGGTCGACATGAGGGAGATCACTGTTTGCATTCAGGATGGCGATATGTTGTTGTTCAGCAAAGTGAATGGTAAATACTTTGTTAAAAAGAAAAATGCTGCCTCTCCGGAAGGACCATTCGAAGAAAATGACCCGGAAGTAACCCGCTTCAGCTGCAATGAATCTGCTGCATCTGACGACAAAAAGGATTTCAGTCTCCTATACCCGGAGTTTGTATCCCGTTCCGGAGAAAAATTTCTGATCAAATTTGGCGGGAAGACCTATGGGCCTTATGCCATCATCATGAATTTCGTGGTGAGCAGCCTGAAGACAAAATTCCTTGCACAGGTCATTCCTGACGTTATGTTCACGGAAAAGGAGGGCGCAAATCTGGAAAAAGAAAGTAAAAATGCCACTACAATGGCACAGCAAATGGAATTGGCCAGGAAAGTACAGGAGCAGATGATGCAGAAATCAGCCAGTGGTAATCCCATGGATCTTTCAATGAAGGTTATATCCAACATTTCAGGTGTTTCGGAAAGACTTGGTGCCACAGTAATGTATTCTGCCTCCGTCAAATACGATGAAATTGTTTGTTATGACTACGGAAAAATTATGGATTTGTCAGGGAAAACCATCTTCACCTATGACCCGCAGCAGGTAAATCCTTATGAAGGGTTATGGCTCAGTTCCGATAACAGCCGGTATGTCACGTATACTTATGGTGTTTTAAAATTCAGTGACGGTAAAGAGTGCAAAGATATTTTCTCTCCATATCTGACCAAAGATGGCGGCCAGGTCGTTCTGAACTATCTCTATTTTTCACCAAAACACAATGCCATTATGCAGATTTCCAACGCATTCTGATTTCAGAATGCGATTTAGACAGTACGCAAACCTCACAGGACGGATCTTTTTAATGGTCAGTTTTTTAACAGGTTCGGCCTGTTTTTCTTCCGGGCAATCCGTTTCTTATCAGGATATTTATGGTGCTGACTGGGACAAGGCGTTGCAGTTCGTGGAAAAAAATCAGCATTGGATGAAGGAAAGTTGTGACCTGTTCCGGGTGGATTATTCCCTTGCAGTTGCCGTGGTTTTCCCTGAATTGGTCCGGTACTCAGCGCTTCGCGACAGGATGGAGATTACCCTGATGAAAGCTTTATATGTTCACAAAGGGTCAGAATATGCCGACTTTTCCGTCGGCATTTTTCAAATAAAACCCTCCTGTGCAGAAACAATCCTGACGGAGGTTTTCCAGTACGGAGAGCGCAGGTTATCAAGGTATTTCAACCATTTGCACCGTGCGCTTTCAGAAAGGGAAAAGCGGACAGTTATCCTGAAGGAACTGGAAGATCCTGAGGCACAATTTATTTATGTCCTGGCGATCGTCAGGTTGTTGGACCGCAGGTTTGGAACTACTGCCTGGACTGATCCGAAGGAAAAGGTGAAATTCTATGCTGCAGCGTACAATTCAGGTTTCAATGCCCCGGAAGCTCGAATCAGGCAGTTCATAAACGCGCCTTTATTTCATACCGGACTGGTAAAACCTGCAGTTTGTTATTCTTATTCAGCTATATCGGTAACCCTTTATGATCAATTAAAAGTGAGGGATGGGAAATTACCTCGGTTTTAATTCATAAAAAGGCAGGCTGGGGCTTGTTATTCCACCGGATCCTCCTTTTTTGCTGCCGCCACCTCCGCCTCCGAACAGGTTGAAATTGTCATTCAGGGTGTACACAATTCCAAAGCCGATTTTACTGGTTGTGGCCCAGGTATTGAACCTGTCGGCTCTCCCGGTTTCCTTGTTGTAATCAAAATTTGGTATACCATCAACCAGGTCTGACTTGACCATTTTGTAAGACCAGTCGGCATATAGTGAAAGTTTTTCTGTGATTTGCAATTCAAATCCCAATCCTCCGCCCAGGGTTAATGCCGGCACCATGCCTCCGCGGTCGGTGGAAAAGAGCACCGGAGGGCCATATTCCCGGGTGGAATCGGTTGTCCAAAGGGAAGGATTTTTCAGGGACAGTTCTGTACTCACCAGGGAAAGACCGGCACTGGCTTTAAGAAAGGGACGGAACATCCCTTCCGAGAGGGGATAAAACCTGAAATTCGCCATCACACTTAATAAAGTGGTGCGGTATTTTAGCGGATAATCTGTCCGGTGAATATAAATGGTATCCGTCAGGGGATCTCTGGAAGTCAACTGCAGGGAATCCGTGAACTGGAAATTATAAAATCCCGGGTCATCATTTTCTCCGGTAAGGAGGTTATTCCCGATTTCCAGCCCGACATAGAACCTGTCGGAAAGGGAGCCATACACTTCTGCTTCAAAACCCAGACCACCCCGGTGGGTAAATCCCGGGAATGGACCCGTGTACAGGTTAAGCGTATCAATAAAAGGGACTAAGATTTCCTTTCCCTGAGGTTCACTCATGAACCGGGTGGAGTTGCCGCTGAAACGGAATTTCAGAGTGCCCTGACCTTCCACCAGCAATGGGTGAAATAGGACGGCACAAAAAATCAGTGATATGACCAGCCTGTTATTCATACGAATGATATAAGGTTGAACAAACTTCAAAATTAGGCAGAAAAGTGAAAGATCGACTATATACGAACGTTTTCTTTTATGTTTTTGACATCTGTCAACTTGAAAATTTTGTCGTTTTTTCTGATTTTGTGGGGAATGTATAGGGAAAAATAGTCTCCTTTCACAGCTTCTTCCACAGGCCCCTGGGCTACGCGGATATCCTGAGCCGTATATTCCAGGACGCCTGTCGTCGGACCTGTAATCAGAATCTCATCACCGTTTTTCAGACTTCCGGTTTCAACTTTAAATTCAGCAACCTGGATATTGGTAAAGTAATTGGTTAATTTACCAATATATACTTTACGCTTGGTAGCCTGTGATCCGTAATTGTGGCTCCATTCTCCCAATCGTTGGCCGAGATAGTAGCCATTCCAGAAACCGCGGTTGAATACAGTAGCCAGGCGGGCGTCCCACAGAATGATTTTTTCAGCAGTAAATTCATTATTTTTCCAGGCTTCCACGGCTTCCCGGTAACATTCCACTGTTGTTTTCACGTACTCGGGGGATCGGGCTCTTCCTTCAATTTTAAGGACACTCACCCCTGCATCCAGCAACTTGTTCAGGAAATGAATGGTTTTCAAGTCTTTGGGCGACATGATGTATTCATTTTCAATGGCCAGTTCGGCACCTGTTTCCCGGTCGGTGACCGTGTATCCCCGGCGGCAGGTCTGCAAGCAGGTTCCCCTGTTGGCAGAGGTGTTCATTTCGTGAAGGCTAAGGTAGCACTTGCCACTGACGGCCATGCAAAGGGCACCGTGAACGAACATTTCCAGCCTGATCAGCTTACCGGAAGGGCCTTTCAGTTGGTAAGCCCTGATTTTATCGCTGATCTCATGAACCCTGCCCAAATTGGTTTCCCTGGCCAGTACCATTACATCGGCGAACTGGGCATAGAAACGGACGGCCTCAAAGTTGGTAATGTTCACCTGGGTGGAAATGTGCACCTCCATCCCAATGCTGCGGGCATATTGAATCACAGCTACATCAGCGGCAATTACCGCTGATATTCCGGCTTCCTTTGCCTTGTCCAGGATCTGATGCATCAGATCTGTTTCATTGTCAAAAACCTCAGTGTTCATTGTCAGGTAACTCCTGACGTTGTGTGCTGAAGCTGTCTGTGCAATTTTTGACAGGTCGGCCAGGGTGAAATTGGCCGCAGAGCGGGCACGCATATTCAGGTGTTCCACCCCCAGGTAAACCGATCCGGCCCCTCCCTGGATGGCTGCCATCAGCGATTCATACGACCCCACCGGGGCCATGATCTCTATGTCTGCAAACCCCGGCATTAATGCAGGGGTTGGTTGCTGTACTTTTCAAATTCTGCAGCGATTCCTGCTGCCTGTGTGTCTCCTTCGTGGACCAGCACCCTGTACTTCATGCTAACCGTTTCTCCTTTTCCAATCAGTGTTGCTTTATCGTCGGCAGGCCAGTACAATGAGGTAGGGGAGAAAAAGCCATAATCCCGGGTGAACCAGGGGGCAGGGTAATCGGGGTTGGAGGGATGTTGCAAAATGGCAATGCCTTCGTTGAATCCACCCCTTTTACCGTAAAAATCTATCCAGGCTGACTTTTTGCCAAAAGTTCCCTTTTCCGCAGATTCTCCTTCAGCATTGACCATGGTTCCACCGAATTTCACAGATAAGTCCGGATCCATCCTGATGCTGAAAAGGGAATGGTTGGTTTTCTCAATGGTCACGTCCTGAAGCATATCGAGGCTGATCTCAAAATCAATCTGTACCAAACCTTCGCGGGGTGTGGTGATGGTGATTTTGCGCCTGTCCCTGACCGGTGAAGGGGCATCTGGTCTCACCCAGTCGCAGGCATCGGAAATCACCACATGGCTGGCATCCTGTTCTGTAATAAGGGCTCCTTTTGACACGATTCTGCCCCGTTCCAGGCCTTCCTGCCAGAAATTTCCGCCATTGACCCGGTCACAGCCAAAAAAGAGAGAACTGTGGTGCGGATATTCCCCGTTTCTCATGGAGGTAACGCTGCTTCCGGTTTTCGGTCCGTTAACAGGAAAAAAGAAGGGATATTTTTCGTTGTCGGCAAAGTGATAGCTGGTGAAAAACTTACCATTTATCGTTACATCAATCCGCTTACCTGTTTGGGTAGCATTTATGCCTTTCTGGGCCTCCGCGGGGTACCCTGACAAAAAGATAAAAACAGTAACGAGGAGCAAGAAATTTGTTTTCATGAGGCAAATTGACTTAAATATTGCCGCGAAGTTATGAAAACTGAGATAAAGAGCGACAAAACTTGTTTATTTTGCATCAAACAAATACCATGGTATTCATTTACGACACAGCGATTTTTTTCTACCATCTTTTGATCCGGATGCTGGCTCCCTTTCACAAAAAGGCCAGTTTATTTGTGAGCGGGAGGAAAAGCTGGCTTCCGCGCTTGCAGGCTGCTTTATCCGGTGAAGCTCCATACATCTGGTTCCATTGTTCTTCTTTAGGGGAATTTGAACAGGGTCGGCCGGTCATGGAAGCTATTAAAAAGGACTATCCTCAGTACAAGCTTGTTCTTACCTTTTTTTCTCCGTCCGGGTATGAGATCAGAAAAAATTATGCCCTGGCAGATGTGGTATGTTATCTTCCGGCCGACACACGGCGGAACGCTTCCCTTTTTGTGGAGACTGTCCATCCTGCCATGGTTTTTTTTGTCAAATATGAATTCTGGTACCATTTCCTCCATACCCTCTCCGGAAGGAATATTCCGGTTTACCTGATTTCCGGCATCTTCAGAAAGGAACAGCGCTTTTTCACGGCTATGCCCTGGGGATCCTGGTTCAGAAAAATGCTGCGGTATTTTTCCCATTTCTTTCTGCAGGATGAGTTTTCAGCCCGCTTGCTCGAAGGGATTGGCCTGAAGAATTTAACAATTTCAGGTGACACGCGTTTTGACCGCGTTGCGGCTATCGTAAATAGTTCACAACTCTTTCCCATTGTGGATAAATTCAGGGGGAACAAACCGGTGCTGGTGGCCGGAAGTACTTGGGAACCAGATGAAAAGCTGCTTGTGCCATTCATTAACCAGAACCATGACCTGAAATACATCATCGCACCTCACGAAATTTCAGAAACCCATATCTCCCGTTTGGTGTCCATGCTGGAAAAGCCAACTGTCCTGTTCAGCCTTGCAGATCCGGCAGATATCCATTTTGCCGAGGTGATCATTGTTGATTCTGTAGGTTGGTTGTCTGCTTTATACCGGTATGGTTCCTATGCTTACATCGGTGGCGGATTTGGGGCTGGAATCCACAATATCCTGGAAGCTGCCACCTTCGGTATGCCCGTTTTTTTCGGACCCCGCTACAAGAAATTCCGTGAAGCCTGTCAACTGACGGAAAAGGGAGGCGCCTTCCCCGTAAACAATACCGGTGAATTCATTCAGGCCATTTCCCGTTTTTTGAACGACCCGGCGGAGTGGGAAAAAGCTGCTTCCCTGTCGGGTGATTATGTAAAAAACAACAAAGGAGCGACCGAAATTATTCTGGCAAAAACATTGGCTGGCCGCACTGCCTGAAGAGTCCGGAATTGTTGGAAAAATCCTGATAATTTCTTTAATTTTTTTCCCCCTGACTATTGCGGATCAACGCAAAATTCCGTATGGAAATTCCCGTTTTTGTACACTTTTTCATGCAAAAAAATATCTAAATATCAGATAATCAAATAACTAACAGAACAAAGTTGATAACTTTTAAGAAATTCCCCTGAAAAAATATTCCATATATTCTTTGAGGGTACTATCTTGCAGTAACCATTCCGTAACAGGGATGAGGGATTTTTAAGCTAGACATTCAGGGATTTAGGTAAGAGATTTCCATTCAAACAACAACAAAATTTTAACATTTCGCACCATGACTCAGAAAGAGGACGTCGTAGAGGCCGCTGTAGGCAGGAAAATCTTTTCTCAGGACGAAGCGATCCGGGAATCACTCCGTTACTTTAACGGGGATGATCTGGCCGCGCGGGTATGGGTAAATAAATATGCTTTAAAGGATTCTTTCGGGAATATTTTCGAGTTGACGCCCGACGATATGCACCGACGACTGGCTTCAGAAATTGCCAGGATCGAACGGAGGTACCCGAATCCTTTGTCGGAGCAGGATATTTTTGAAGTACTGAAGGATTTCAGGTACATTGTGCCTCAGGGTGGGCCAATGACTGGTATCGGGAATAATTTCCAGATCGCCTCTTTATCCAACTGTTTTGTGGTGGGTAACGATGGTAATTCCGACAGCTACGGTGGAATTCTGAAAATTGACCAGGAACAGGTACAACTGATGAAAAGACGGGGCGGAGTAGGACATGACCTGTCACATATCCGTCCGAAAGGCTCGCAGGTCAAAAATTCGGCGCTGACGTCCACGGGAATTGTCCCCTTTATGGAGCGTTATTCAAATTCCACCCGCGAAGTGGCTCAGGATGGACGCCGTGGCGCCCTGATGTTGTCGGTGTCGGTCAAGCATCCGGATGCAGAGAAATTCATCGATGCCAAGTTGGAACAAGGCAAGGTCACCGGCGCCAATGTGTCGGTCAAACTCCACGATGATTTCATGCATGCGGTGGAGCATGGAGAAACATATGTTCAGCAGTATCCCATCAACAGCAAGGAGGCACTTTTCAGTAACGAAATTGATGCTGCCGGTCTGTGGAAGAAAATCGTCCACAATGCCTGGAAATCTGCAGAACCCGGGATTCTGTTCTGGGATACCATCATCCGGGAATCGATACCTGACTGTTATGCCGACCTGGGCTATCGTACAGTGTCCACCAATCCCTGCGGGGAGATTCCTCTCTGTCCCTACGACAGCTGCCGCCTGATCGCCATTAATCTGTATTCCTATGTAGATTACCCCTTTACTGAAAAAGCAAAATTCAATTTTGAGCTGTTTAAAAAGCATGTTCACCTGGCCAAGCGGATGATGGACGATATCATAGATCTGGAACTGGAAAAGATCGATGCCATCCTGATGAAAATTGAGGAAGATCCGGAAAGCGATGAAATAAAGCAGGTGGAAAGAAATCTGTGGCTGAACATCCGTCATAAAGCGGAAGAGGGTCGCAGAACAGGGATCGGGATTACTGCCGAAGGGGATATGCTGGCCGCTCTTGATTTGAAATATGGCAGTGAAGACGCCATCGATTTCTCGGAAGAAGTGCACAAAACAACGGCACTGGAAGCTTATCGTTCTTCTGTTCACCTGGCCCGTGAAAGGGGTGCATTTTCCATTTATGATGCAGAAAGGGAAAAGAACAACCCGCTGATCAAAAGGATTCACCACGTGGATCCGGAACTTTATGAAGAAATGATCACCTATGGCCGGCGGAACATTGCCCTTTTGACCATTGCACCCACCGGAACCACCAGCCTGATGACGCAAACCACTTCCGGGATAGAACCTGTTTTCATGCCGGTATACCGGAGACGCCGGAAAGTCAATCCCAACGATAAGGATATCCGGGTGGATTATATCGATGAAGTAGGCGATCACTGGGAAGAATATACGGTATTCCATCATAAGTTCCGCACCTGGATGGAAGTTAATGGCTTCACCATGAAAGCCGATTATACCCCTGAAGATCTTGATAATCTCGTAAAAAGTTCTCCTTACTACCAGGCTACTTCCAATGATGTAGACTGGGTGGCCAAAGTACATATGCAGGGTAGAATCCAGAAATGGGTGGACCATTCCATCAGTGTCACCATCAACCTGCCCAATAGCACCTCCAAGGAGCTGGTCGGCCAACTTTATGTCGAAGCTTGGAAAGCGGGTTGTAAAGGCGT
>DAIDJX010000060.1 GCA_027451165.1 Prolixibacteraceae bacterium
GTGAAAGCCCCTACCGGATTGATTTTTTCGGCAATGAGGTGGAATCGCTGCGCAGTTTTGACCTGAACACCCAGGTTTCAGACGCACTTCTGGATAAAATCACCCTGGTGCCGGATGTGCAAAGGGATGAATTCGCCGGAAACAGGGTATCCTTGTTGGAATTTATGGGTGACGATACCCTGTTCCTCCTTGTGAATGGACAACAGGTGAAAGATAACCTCAACAACATCGTCAAATATACCATCGAAAACCCTTCGGGTGAAACGGTACTTCCACCATCTGCCCTGCTTTCAGGAGACGGGCTGGAAAAGAGCCTCCGGGGAAAACACTGCCTCGAAGCGGGGGAAGGTTCTCTTTTCCCTGCCGGAAAAATTATTTCCTTTGAGCAATCCAGACAACCGGTTTTTCACAAGAATTTCACCATGCTGGCCGACAACCTCTCCGGTTACATTGAACAGGGCTACCGGATCATTTTGTTGTCGGCACAGGAGAAACAGGTGGAAAGGCTGCGGGAAATATTCAGGGAGATCCGGAAAAAAATCAGTTTTGAACCGGTATTGTTTGCCCTGAATGAGGGGTTTATCGATCACAACCTGAAGATCTGTTTTTATACCGATCACCAGATTTTTGAACGCTTTCACCGCTTTCGCATCCGGTCATCGCGGGTTCAGCGGGAAGCCATCACCATAAAAGAGCTCACGCAGCTTCATCCGGGGGATTATGTCGTCCACGCCGATCATGGGATCGGAAAATTTGCAGGACTCGTCAAAACGGAGGTCAATGGGAAGATTCAGGAAGCCATGCGGCTGGTTTACAAGGACAATGACTTTTTGCTGGTTAGTATCCACTCCCTCCACCGGGTTTCCAAATACAAAAGCAGGGATGGATCTCCACCTCAACTGAACAAACTGGGAACTCCGGCATGGCAGAACCTGAAAAACCGCACCAAGGCCAAAGTCAAGGATATAGCGCGGGAATTGATTGCCCTTTATGCCCGGAGAAGGGAAGAACAAGGTTTTGCCTTTTCCCCCGACTCCTATCTTCAGGCTGAACTGGAGGCCTCATTTATTTATGAGGATACTCCCGACCAGGAGAAAGCCACCCTGGCGGTCAAGGAGGATATGGAAAAGCCAGTCCCCATGGATAGGCTGATTTGTGGTGATGTCGGTTTCGGTAAAACGGAAGTAGCCATCCGGGCTGCCTTCAAGGCAGTTACCGACAGTAAACAGGTAGCTGTATTGGTGCCAACTACCATCCTGGCGCTCCAGCACTATAAAACATTTTCAGAGCGTTTGGCCGATTTCCCGGTTAAAATAGAATACATCAGCCGCTTAAGATCAACGGGCGAGATCAAAGAAACGCTTACGGACCTGAAAGAAGGCCGGGTAGATATCCTGATAGGTACGCACCGGCTGGTCAGTAATGATGTAAAATTCAAAGATTTAGGATTGCTGGTAGTAGATGAGGAACAAAAATTCGGCGTTTCTGTGAAGGAAAAACTGAAGCAGTTGCGGGTGAATCTGGACACACTCAGCATGACCGCCACTCCTATTCCGCGAACACTGCAATTTTCCCTGATGGGTGCCCGGGACCTTTCGATCATTCAGACACCCCCACCCAACCGCTACCCCATCCAGACAGAGGTTCACGGTTTCAATGAGCAATTAATCAGGGAAGCCATTCTATACGAGGTAGGCCGGAACGGTCAGGTTTTCCTGATTCACAACCGTGTCCAGACCATTTATGAACTGGAAGCTACCATCCGGAGGATTGTTCCGGGGGTAAAAACGATAGTTGGCCATGGACAGATGGATGGTCACACACTGGAGAAGGTGATGCTCGATTTTATCGGGGGCAAATTCGATGTATTGATAGCCACTACTATTATTGAATCTGGTCTTGACATACCGAATGCCAATACCATCATCATCAACCAGGCCCACCATTTCGGGCTGAGCGACCTGCACCAGCTTCGGGGACGTGTCGGGCGCAGCAACAAAAAAGCATTTTGTTACCTGATCACCCCACCCCTTTCCGGTCTGACCCATGAAGCCCGCCAACGACTGAAAGCCATTGAGGAATTTTCAGATTTGGGCAGCGGATTCAACATTTCCATGCAGGATTTGGATATCCGGGGCGCAGGCAACCTCCTGGGGGCCGAACAAAGTGGTTTTATCGCCGATATCGGTTTTGAAACCTACCACCGCATTCTGAATGAAGCGGTCGAGGAACTGAAAACCGAGGAATTCGGGGAACTTTTCAGGGAAGAGGAAGCGGGAAGGAACACTGCCATAAATGTCTCATATATAAGGGATTGCCAGATCGATACCGACCTGGAACTGCTTTTCCCTGATACCTATATTCCGGGTACTGCCGAGCGGATGCTGTTATACCGGGAATTGGACACCATCGACAGGGAAGATCAGCTGCAGAAATTCAGCTACAGCCTGGTGGACCGTTTCGGAAAGATGCCTCAGGAAACTTCTGAATTACTCGAGGTGATCAGGTTGCGCTGGGTGGCCATTGCGCTCGGCATGGAGAAGATCATACTGAAAAGCGACCGTATGATTTGCTATTTCCCGGGTGATCAGAACTCCGCCTATTACCAGTCGGATGTTTTCCGGAGAATTCTGGCTTTTCTGCAATCCCATCCCAAGAAGTGCCGGATGAAGGAAGAGGGTAAACTAACCCTGACCTTTGACCAGATTCTGAGCGTTGGAGAAGCAGTAACGCTGCTGCGTCAAATCTGATTGCCTTGAATTAACCAATCTGTCATATTTTCTGTATTTTCAGCCCGGAAATCGATTCCGGAGATAGCGGTAAGACCATGAAAGAAAACAAAGTTCAGTCGGGAGAGATGACCCGCCGGTCATTTCTGAGCTCAGCAGCCACAGCTGCCGCAGCGTTTACCATTTTACCCAGTCACGTGATTGCCGGACTGGGGCATACTCCTCCCGGCTCCAGGCTGAACATTGCCGGCATCGGGGTGGGTGGCATGGGCTACCGCAACCTGAAAAACATGGAGTCAGAAAACATTGTTGCCTTGTGCGATGTAGACTGGGATTATGCGGGGAAGAGCGCGTTCAAGGCCTGGGGACGGGCTAAACAGTACAAAGATTACCGGGTGATGTTTGACCAGCAAAAGGACATTGATGCCGTGGTCATTGCCACTCCTGATCATTCCCATGCCCTGCCGGCAGTGATGGCTATGCGACGCGGGTATCATGTTTTTGTTCAGAAGCCTCTTGCCCACACCATCTATGAATCCCGCATTCTCACGGAAACCGCCCGGACTTTCCGGGTAGCCACACAGATGGGTAACCAGGGCAATTCGGACGATGGCATCCGGATGATTTGTGAATGGATATGGGCAGGAACGATTGGTGAGGTCACCCATGTAGATGCCTGGACCAACCGGCCTGTATGGCCGCAAGGACTGGAACGGCCTGAGCGTAACCAGCGACCGCCGAAAGATCTGGATTGGGATCTTTTTATCGGAACAGCGCCTTACCGCCCCTACAACGAAATTTATACACCCTGGAACTGGCGGGGGTGGTGGGATTTCGGCACCGGCGCTCTTGGCGATATGGCCTGCCATATTCTGGATCCGGTATTCATGGCATTGAAACTGGAACATCCCTCGGAAGTGATGGCCTCATCAACAACAGTCAATACAGAATCAGCACCCAATGCTGAAATTATCCGTTACTCCTTTCCAAGACGTGATAACCTGCCCAAGGTAGCGATGCCGGAGGTCACCGTCCATTGGTACGACGGGGGGTTGATGCCTCAGCGACCGGATGAGTTGCTGCCGGGAGAAGCGATGGGCGATGCCGACGGAGGCGTGATATTCCATGGGACCAGAGGGAAAATCATGTGCGGCGCCTATGCTCGCAATCCACAATTGCTTCCCACTTCTGAAATGGAACATTTCAACCAACCGGTCCCTTCCATTCGCAGGATAGCCGGCGCCATGACAGGCGGTCATGAACAGGACTGGATCAGGGCGTGTAAGGAAAACAGGGAAACACGACTGGAAGCTTCTTCCCATTTCGGCTATGCCGGGCCACTGACCGAATTCGTCCTGCTCGGAGTACTGGCGGTCAGGCTCCAGAGCCTCAACCGTAAACTGGCATGGGATGGAAGAAAAATGCAGTTTACGAATGTCAATATGAATGATCAGCTGAAGACGCTTTCCAGAGACCGGTTTGAGATCATCAACGGAGATCCGAAATTTTCTAAAGAATATGTTACCTCTTCTGCCCTGACGGCGATTGAAGAATGGATCCGGCACAATTACCGGGAGGGGTGGGAACAACTATAAGGATAATTGCGCGCGAAGTACGCAGGGAACAGAGGGCCAGCTATTTCGGTCCGGAACCGGCTGAACGCAACAAAATCAGTGTATCACGGGCTGAAGTGCGGGTAGCTGGATTGAGGTATTTGAAGCTCAGCTTATTGATCCAGACATGGCTCAGGGGAGTTTTCACCGGCTCCGGAAACATGCCGGAGGGCATTCTGTCGACCACTTCCCGGGTCGTTAACACCCAATTCCCGGGGCTTTTCATCAACTCCCACAGGTGAACATCATTTTTTACCCGGGAAACGTCATCGCGGCAGTAAAAATAGAGTTCATGTGAATCGTAGTTGTAGTTGTACATTTGCTCCTCCACCCCGGCCTTCAGGTTGAATTGGCCGGCAGCTTTAACGGAAGCCTGGTCCCCGAATATCTGAGGGGCTACCTGCTGGTTGAGGTAGAAAGTAACCAGTGCAAACAAAGCCAGCGAAGGGAAAAACAGTTTCACCGGTGGATATTTTCCGGAAAACAAAAACAATCCGGCATTGATAGTCAAAAGAAGGAGGAATGCCCATTGCCACAGATGGCCGGGCGGATACAACGAGAAGACCAGCACCGCGATCAGCGCCAGGAACAGCACCATCACTATCCCCTGTATGTTCCGGAGAAAAAGGTAAAAACGAATATGCTTCCCCGACAGGGCAAGGACCAGGTAGCGGGCGGTCATCAGGGAAAAAAGCGGAATAGTCGCATACAGGTAGTGAGGCAGTTTGCTTCCTGAAAGAGAGATCAGGATAAAGTAAAACCAGATACCTGAGAATAAGAACCAATCGGCGGCCCTGAATTTTCCCCGGAATAGCCGTTTAAAATCCAGGGAAAGGGAAACCAGCAAAAAAAGGCTCCAGGGCAGAAAAAAGAGCAAGAGATTATACAAGTAGTAAAAGACATTCCGGTCACTGGCAGAATAATCACCGGCCAATCTCCCCAGGTTGTTCGACCAAAGAAAGAACCGTACTCCTTCCCAGCCAAACTGGTTGAATAAACCTATCAACGCAGGAAGTGTACAAATCAAAGCCAATACAATTCCTATGTACCACCTGGGATTCAGCAATTTCCTGAACCGGCCTGTAAAAACCAGGGAACCGGCCACTGCGAAGGCAGGGATAACGGCCCCGACCGGTCCTTTAACCAACATCGCCATACCAACGCCGGTAAATCCCATGAACAGATTTACCCACCTGCCCTTTTGCAAGAAATCGGCTAATTGCCAGAGGGAAAAGACAACCAGCGACTGCATCAGCGTATCGGTGTGGATATCCATATTGTACAGCCAGCTGATAACGGTCGAGCTTAACAAGATGGCAGCCACCATCCCGGTTTCCCGGCCGAAAAGCGTTTTCCCAAGCCGGTAAGTGGAATAGATTCCGAAGAAAGAGAAGAGCAAAAGCGGCAATTTGAAGGCAAAATTGTTGACCCCGAAAATCAGGTAGGACAAGGCGCTGAGCCAGAACATCAATGGGGGTTTCTGAAGGTAGGGATCTCCTTCAACCTGCAAATGGATGAAATCACCGGTACGGGCAATTTCCCGGGCAATGGCAGCATACTTGCTGGCATCACGGGTCACATCAACAAACAACCCGGCAACATACGCTGCGATAACAGTACCCGCTAAAACCAGCATAACCGGCCAATACCTTTTGCAGTCAGGGAAAATGCTCATCCGGTAAACTCGAAATTCCTCAAAAATACATATTTTCACAGGAATGTACGATGGTAAAGGTGTACCAATCCAAACGCTGTTTTTAATATCTTTGCTGAAAACTACTGGAAATGAAACTCTGGGACAAGGGGATATCTGTTGATAAAGTTATTGAACAATTTACTGTTGGGAAGGACCGGGAACTGGACTCTATGCTGGCGCCCTTTGATGTGCTGGGATCAATGGCGCATGTGAGCATGATCGCTTCCATCGGACTGATCAGCAAGGAAGAACTTCCGGTCATTCTGAAAGAACTAAAGGCGTTGTATGATCTATCAATACAGGAAGGGTTGCAGGTGGAGGAAGGAACGGAAGATATCCATTCCCAGGTGGAACAGATGCTGACGGAGAAACTGGGAGACCTGGGCAAAAAGATACACAGCGGCAGGTCGAGGAATGATCAGATCCTGCTTGACCTGCGCCTTTTCACCCGCTCCGGTCTGGAAGATATTGTCAAAAAAACGGAAACTCTTGCCAAGGCATTACTCAGCAATGCAGAAAAGCATAAAAATATCCTGATACCGGGTTATACCCATCTGCAGGTGGCCATGCCATCCAGTTTCGGACTGTGGTTTGGGGCTTATGCGGAAAGTTTGGCCGATGACCTGCAGATGTTGCTGGCAGCCTGGAAAATTATCAACCAGAATCCATTGGGATCGGCGGCTGGCTATGGATCTTCCTTCCCGCTAAACCGTAGCATGACCACACGTTTGCTGGGTTTTGAAGACCTGAATTACAATGTCGTGTATGCCCAGATGGGACGTGGAAAGACAGAAAGAGTAGTTACTGCCGCCCTGGCCAACCTGGCTGCAACCCTGGCAAAAATGGCGGGAGATGTTTGTCTTTTCATGAGCCAGAATTTCGGCTTCGTCTCTCTCCCGGACGAATTGACCACCGGCTCCAGCATTATGCCCCACAAAAAAAATCCGGATGTCTTTGAACTGATCAGGGGACATTGTAATCATCTTCAGGGCCTGCCTGTCCAGGTAACCTTGATTGGCAACAACCTGCCATCAGGTTATTTCAGGGATTATCAGGTCATCAAGGAGTTGTATCTTCCTGCTTTTGACACCATGATGTCCTGTCTTGATCTGGCCACCTATGCCATTGACCGGATCAAGGTCAACCCCAGTATTCTGGATGACAAAAAATATGATTACCTGTTTACCGTTGAAGCTGTCAATGAACTGGTAATGAAAGGAATGCCATTCAGGGATGCCTATAAGGAAGTCGGGCTTCAGGTAGCTGAGGGGAAATTTGTTCCTGATAAAACCGTCAGCCATACCCACGAAGGGAGTATTGGGAACCTCTGTCTGGGAGAGATCAGACAAAAAATGGAAAGGGTCCTGGTTTCCTTCGGGTTTAAACACTATCACGAGGCCATCCGGGAATTACTGGCAAGTGCAAATCCCGGTTAATCTTTCTAAAAGATTATCAGTTCAGAACAGAGGGGAGGGCTGGTTGATGATTACTAACTTCCACCACCCCCCTCAAACCCGTAACCAGTTTACTTTCTGACAATCATGATTTCGATCAGGTTAAAACTGCCAACCCCATCCTTCAGGATGGGGGTTTGGGCCTCAAAGTATATCCCCAAGGGCTTCAGCCCTGATTATTGAAGTATGTCCTCCGGGAAATCGGCCTAAAGGCCGTACAAGATGTGCTGTTTGATTGCCCGTCGACCCCAGCCTGAAGGCTGGGGTTGGTCTCATTCTCACGCTGTTTTCCGGTAACGGTTAACAGCCAGGCCGGTAAAGGCGACTGCAATCACTGACAGCATAAGGAGGTCGCCACTGATATCATTGAAAGTTGACCCTTTCAGCAGCACCATCCTGTTGATCCGCATTACATAAACTGCCGGGTTAATCATATCCAGTTTCTGCGCCCACACCGGCATACTGTCAATCGGCGTGAAGATTCCGCTCATCAGGATAAAGATAATCATAAAAAAGAAAGCAGTGAACATGAACTGCTGCTGGGTATCGGAAAAGGTAGAGATAAAGAGGGCCAGCCCCAGCACTGCCACCATGAAAATAAAGGATCCCAGGAAAAGCAGACCCAAATTACCGGCAAAGGGTAACCCGAACACCAGTTTCCCGATAACCAGTCCAATGGCTATGTCGATCATACCGATAACCACAAACGGAAACATTTTAGCCAGGATGAAATGGTATTTTTTTACCGGGGTTACATTAATCTGCTCAATGGTTCCGCTTTCCTTTTCCTTGACCAGATTTAAGCCCGCCAGCACAAACCCGATGGCAAGTACCAGGATGCCCAAAATTCCGGGCAGCATGTAATATTTATAGTTAAGCGATTCGTTGTACCAATAACGGTTGGTCACCTGAATCTGGGGGATGTCGGATGTCGGATTTTGGATTTCGGATTTAAGGTCAGGAATGTCGGATTTCGCCCCGATAGCTATCGGGGTTACGATTTCGGATTTTAACACTGATCCGGGTTGAGTAGCCATAGGTAAATATGATGACTTTCCCGGATTCTGGGCCAGAATGTCCAGGTTATAATCCCGGATCACCCCGTTCAGGTAAGCCCAGGAGAGCTGGGCGTTCACGGCGTTGATGGCATTGGCAGCCACCATGATTTTTACAGGGTTCCCTTTACCCAATTCCCTGCCAAAGTCAGCAGGGATATGGACGACCAGGTCACAATCGCCACGGTGGAGCCAATCCCGTCCTTCAGCTTCCTGAAAGGAGGTATTCCTGATTTTGAAAAAAGCAGATCCTTCGAGCTGACTGACCAGCGTCCGTGATTCTGCCGACATATCCTGGTTCACAATACCCAGGTTAACCCTTCTGATTTCGAATGTCACCGCAGGCACCAGGATCAGCATTTGAACCACAGGAACAGCAAAAATCGCTTTGCCAATAAATTTATCCCTGAAAATCTGAAGGAATTCTTTTCTGATCAAATATAAGATAGTTCTCATGGCTTTACCCTGATTTACTGAAGCCTGACTTTGAAGTTGCGTATACTGAATCCGATGAAGGCCAGCGTAAAGAGCAGGAGAATCAGTGTCTCCTTCCATACAAACAGGAATCCTGTACCTTTCACCATGATGTTTTTGATGACCACGATGAAGTAGCGGGGAGGGAAAATGGCGCTGACCCACTGATAAATGTCAGGCATGTTTTCTATGGGAAAAATAAAACCTGACAGCAGGATAGTCGGCAGCATCATGCCCACCAAAGAAATGAAGATTGCCTGTTGCATGTTTTTCGCGACGGTTGAAATCAGAACACCTAATGACAGGCTCATGAAAATGTAAAGCATCGATTCGACAAGCAGCAGCAGGATACTCCCTTTTACGGGAAGCCCGAACACCAGCCAGGAAAGCAGGAGAATCAGGATCACATCCACAAACGACAGGATAAAATAGGGAATGACTTTACCGAGGATGATTTGCAAAGGCCGGAGCGGGGAAACCAGGAGTACTTCCATCGTGCCGAATTCTTTCTCCCGGGTGATGGTGATGGAAGTCATCAGGGCGCAGATCAGGATCATGATCAGCGTGATCACCCCCGGAACAAACATGTATTGTCCTTTCAGGGAGGGGTTGTAAAACATTCTGACTTCCGGCTGTACCAGTAATGCACTTCCGGCGCTACCCGCTGATAACTCCCGGTTGAAATCGGAAATAATGGCCGTCAGGTAGTTGGTAGTCATCGTAGCCATATTGGGTTCGGAACCGTCGGAGACAATGCTGACGGAGGCCTTCCCATTGTGAATCAAACGCTTGCCGAAATCTTCTTCAAAGATGACCACTGCTTTTGTTTTTTTGCTTTTCAGCACACGGTCCACATCGTCATAGTTTAACAGATTCTCCGCTTTATCAAAAAACCCTGAAGATATTATCTTCCCTGACAGTTTCCGGGTGACTTCATCATGGGATAGATCGAGCACCGCAATTTGTGCATTCTTAAGGTCGGTACTGACCACAAAACCGAAGAGCAGAATCTGCACGGCCGGTATCCCAAACAGGATGATCAGTGTGCGAAAGTCCCTGAAGATGTGGAGGAACTCTTTGTTTACGAAACCCATGAACCTTTTCATACGCTGATTTTTCCTGAACGTACAATTTTTACAAAAACCTCCTCAACTGAATCAACCCGGTATTTATTTTTCAGGCCATCAGGCGTATCAAGGGCAACAATCCTGCCTTCGTTCATGATGCTGATACGGTCGCAATACTCGGCTTCATCCATGTAGTGGGTGGTAACGAAGATGGTGATTCCCCTGGCGGCGGTTTCATAAATCATTTCCCAAAATTGCCTTCTTGTAATGGGATCTACACCGCCGGTCGGTTCATCCAGGAAGACTATCCGTGGTTCATGGAGCACTGCTACTGAGAAAGCCAGTTTTTGCCGGAGACCAAGAGGTAGGTCCGATATCAGCCGGTTGCCGTATTCCATGAAGCGGAGCCTCTCCAGAAGTTCTTCGCAACGTTCCCTGATCAATGCCTTCCTCATTCCGTAGATGCCTCCGTACAGCATTATGTTTTCCCTGACTGTCAGGTCGTTGTAAAGAGAGAATTTCTGGCACATGTAGCCGATGTTTTTCTTGATCTTTTCGGGATCTCTGGCGGCATCAAACCCGGCCACCAACACCTTTCCTGAGGTAGGCGCCGACAAGCCCGACAGTATCCGCAGGGCGGTGGTTTTCCCGGCGCCGTTGGCGCCGAGAAAACCAAAGATCTCTCCTTCATACACCTCAAAACTAAGGTGATCATTGGCCACAAAGCTCCCGAACTTTTTCACCAGATCATGGACTGAAATTACTGCATTCTTCATTTTCCCTTCTACCAGTATTATTTCCTATTCATCAACTCGAGGAACCGGTCCTCAATCCCCGCGTTGGTTTCCCGCATGGTTACCCCGACAACTCCTGACTTTTCCAGATAGTCCGAAATTGCTTGTACTGTTACCCCTTCCTTAAGGGTCAGGTGCACCGAGTCGCCAAAAGGGAAAACACTTTCAGTGCCTGCGAAACTTTTCAGCGCCAGGAGAAGCTTATATTTCTCCGGCGCGGTTACGCTGTATAGCTTTCTGCTGAAACCATCCCTGATGGTTCCGGGACTTCCGATCTGTAACAGCTGTCCGTCCTGGATCAGGGCTACCCGGTCGCAGCGCATGGCTTCATCCATGTATGGGGTAGAAACCACTATGGTAATGTTGTATTGCCGCAGGTTTTTCAGCATGTCCCAGAATTCCGACCTGGAAACTGCATCCACCCCTGTAGTAGGTTCATCCAGTACTAAAAGTCGGGGCTGGTGGATCAATGCGCACGATAAGGCCAGTTTTTGTTTCATCCCGCCGGAAAGCTTTCCCGCCATCCGCTTTTTGAAAGGCTCAATGTGGGAATAGATGTCCCGGATCAGGTGGTAATTTTCTTCCAGGGTAGTCCCGAAAACTGTGGCATAAAAGCGGAGATTCTCCTCTACCGAAAGATCCTGATACAGGCTGAACCTGCCCGGCATGTAACCGATGTGCTTTCTGATTTCCTCAAATTCTGTCACAGGGTCATGTCCCAAAACCTTTATTTTCCCTTCATCCGGGATCATCAGGGAAGTAATGATCCGGAAAAGGGTGGTTTTCCCGGCTCCGTCGGGGCCGATAAACCCGAATACTTCTCCTGTTCCGATCTGAAAAGAAATATCTTTCAGGGCAGAAAGATTCCCGAATTTCTTTCCGATGCCTGCGGCTTCAACTACGGTTTCCATCGTATGGTATTCAGAATATGGCTTCACCCGGCATCCCCGCTTTGATGCTGCCATCGTTCTGTACCCCGATGGTCACGGCATAGACCAGGATCACCCGTTCCTCTTTCGTTTGGATAATCTTGGGAGTGAACTCTGCCTTGTCTGACACTTCGCTGACTTTCCCCGGATAGGATTTAAACCCTTTTGCCCCGTCATCAATTCTGACGGTGCACTCGCCGCCTATGTGAACGCTGCTCAGTTGGGCACCGCTGACATATACTTTCAGCTTCATGTTCCGGAGATCGGCAATCTTGACAAGTGGCTTTCCAGTTACCATCAGCTCCCCTTCTTCGGCGTATTTTTCCAGGATGCTCCCCTGAAGGGGGCTGACTACCCTGCAGCGCTGAATCTGTTCGTTCAGTGTAGCCTTTTTGGATTCATACACTCCCATTTCTGCAGCAACAGACAGTTTCTGAACATTGTTGGCGCTGATCTGCTTTTCCAGCACAGCCACCTGGCCGGTAAGATCGTCATATTGCTTACGGGTAGCGGCATCCTCCTTCAACATATTGGCAGTCCGGGTTATGTTAATCCGGATATTCTCAATTTGCTGCTGCAGGATCCCATTTTGGGCATTTACAGAACTGATCCTTGTCTGGACGCTTTTCATGGCGGCTTCGATTTCAGCGGCCTGAAGGTGTAACAAGGTGGTATCAATCAGCGCGATCTCACTCCCATGGCTGACTTCCATGCCCTTTCTGACAGGAAAAGATACAATTTTTCCGCTGGTTTCCGCGGATACCGTAACTTCCGTAGATTCAAATGTTCCGTAACCATCGGCTTCCCCGTTTTTCCCGGTGCATCCGGCCAGCAGGGCCAATGCTAAAATGATCATAGTTCTGGTTTTCATATTGACAGATGTTTTCATTTTTAACTTATTCAATTTCCTGACCACAGATGTTCAGGTATTCAACTTTTGCCAGGGCCAGGTTGATTTTGTGTAATTCGTGGCTGATGATGGCCTGCCTTTCAGCATTGAGTTCGTTCAGGTACTCAGTGGCCGTAATCATCCCGTTGCCAAGTTGTGATTCTGCCACCAGTGTGATTCCTTTGCGCACTTCAATCAGCTGTTTGTCGGTAGCAATCAGTGACTCCAGGGTGGCAATCTCAGCACTTTTCCCCTCAAGAAGCCTGTTCAGCTGTCCGGCCAAGTCTTCCTTTCTGGAATTCAAAAGGTTATGTTGAAGAACAAGCGATTGTTTCTCGTCCCTTGTTTTATTCCAGTCGAAAATGTTCCACTTTATTCCGGCTCCGATAAGATAATAAGGGGCAAATTCATCCTTGAAAAAGTTATTGCCGGGAGGATTGCCATAGCCCAGGGTAGCAAATCCGAAAGCTTTCGGCATTCTTTTACTTTGCAGCAAATTCATGGCAGCATCCAGTTGCTTTTTCCGTAAGTCAAATAATTGCAATTCAGGCCGGACCAACTCACCGGTTGTTTTTTCCATGCCCTCCGGAAGCAGGAGGCGCGTGGAATCACCGATGGATATCCCCGTAAGATCCGTTAGAATCTTTGACAAGGAGACAGAACGTATCCGGTTCTCCAGCAGTTGCTGTTCCAGTTTCAATTTCTCGGCCACCAGCACGTCGCGGTCAGATTGGCGGGCAACCCCATTGGCAATGGCTGCCTCCAGGGTGAGAATTCGCTTATTGATCAGTTCCTGGTGGTTTTGCTGCAATTCCTTTTGCCGGTCCAGCAGGATCAGGTTAAAATAACAGCTGTTGATCTGGGAGCGGAGTTTGTAGAGATCGGTTTCCACTTGCTTGCGGTTGATCTCCAGATCTGTTTTTTCCAGTTCCCTGGCCCTTTTCGATGCCCCTCCGTCGTACAGCAACTGATTGACCTCAATGGTGGCCTTGTACTGTTCGTGGGGAAGTGGCCGGATAAGATCAGCTATTCCGGGAACAGGAAGAGATCCTATCACATCGCCCATATCAACCACCGATGAGTTATAGATGAAATTTCCACTGGCATCGAGGCTTGGAAGCCAGGCCCGCGAAAGGTTTTTATCTTTCAGTTCCCATATACCGGAAAAAATCCCTTCCTCCCGGCTGACCGGAGAGGCAGCGTAAGCTTTCTCATAACAGTTTTTCAGGGTAACCACCTCCTGTCCGGATATTACCGGTCCCCCGGAGCACCCCACAAACAAACAATAACAACCAAATTCTTTTCATATTCATCCTGATTCCTTAAGTCCTGTGTCTTTTAATCCTGTGTCTTTCAGTCTTGTGTCTTTTCGTCTTTCCTGATCGCCCTGATCACAAAATCAGCTGCATAATCTTTCCGATCTTCCACATAATCATTAAACTTAACCCCGACTTTCCCCAGGATGGCCGAAATCAGGGTTTTCCCGACAAAGGGGAAGATGCTGATGGACGCCATGGAAGTAAAAAACTGGGGAATATTTTCCTTCGTCAGGTTATATTGGGCCAGTTCCTTTTTATGCTGCGTCTCCAGGGTAATCCAGATCTTTTGTACCTCCAGTTTGCTGATAAATTTTGTAATTCTTTCCGGATTGCGGTTCATCTCGTTCAGTAAGAAAATC
>DAIDJX010000061.1 GCA_027451165.1 Prolixibacteraceae bacterium
CGCTCTCCAGGGTGGAGTTCCCTTTGAATTCGGAATTTCTCAGGATCATCCCGAACTCTGTAACTGCTGCGGCAAACTTCACATTTTCCGATGCATCTTCCGGATCATTGACATAGTCTTTGACCGGCTGCTCAAACAACATACTGGTAACCCCATCAGGTTTCTTGTACCGGATTTTGATGTTCAGGTACTCTCCGGCAAATCCATTGCCAACTTGAGGGGAATGATCCCTTTGCTGGTATTTAAGCGGATCGATCGATGGACCCTTTTCCACTGAACCTGCCGGAATCAGTTCATACAAGGCTGTGACACAATGCCCTGAGCCCATTTCTCCTGCATCTTTTTTGTCATCATTGAAATCTTCTTCATTCAGCAACCGGTTTTCATAGCCGATCAGCCGGTAGGAAGCCACCTTCGACGGATTGAATTCGATCTGAAATTTCACGTCTTTTGCAATCGTGAACAGGGTGCCTCCGAATTCCTTCACCAAAACCCTTTGGGCTTCCTGGAGATTGTCGATATAGGAATAATTTCCGTTTCCCTTGTCGGCGATGATTTCCATTTTGTCGTCTTTGTAATTGCCCATGCCAAATCCGAGAACCGTAATAAACACCCCTCTGTCGCGGTTGGCCTCCACCAGCCGTTCCATTCCGCCGTTGCTCGATTCCCCCACATTAAAATCGCCGTCAGTCGCCAGGATGATCCGGTTGTTCCCTCCTTTGACGAAGTTTTCCGTAGCTATTTCATAAGCCAGCTTCAATCCGGCGCCACCGGCTGTCGAACCTCCGGCTTCCAGGTTGTTAATGGCATCCCTGATCACCTCCTTTTTGTTCCCGGGGGTGGAAGGAAGCACACAGCCGGCAGCTCCTGCATAGACAACAATGGCAATATGATCCTGCGGACGCAGTTCATTCACCAGCAGGGAAAAAGCCGATTTCAACAACGGAAGTTTGTTGGGGGCATCCATGGAGCCCGATACATCGATCAGAAACACCAGGTTGGAGGCAGGGAGTGATGATTTGTCTACGCTCTTCCCCTTCAGTCCCACCATGAACAACTGGTGTTTGTCGTTCCAGGGACAAGCCGACAGTTCTGAATAAACAGAGAATGGATGAACGCCGGCAGGTTCCGGATAATCATACCTGAAATAATTGATCATTTCCTCTATCCTTACCGCATCGGCCGGCGGCAATGTCCCGTTGTTGATGAAACGACGGATGTTGCTGTAGGAAGCCTGGTCCACATCGATCGAAAATGTCGATAACGGATTGCTGCGCACATTCCTGAAGCCATTCTCTTCCATTCCGGCATAGCCTTCCGTGTTAAAATCCTCACGCATGGCTGGCCTGGCAGGCTCACTTGCATAGGAAATGAAGGACGGAGCAGCCATTTTCATAGCCCTGTTTCGCTGATCTTTTGCTGTACCATAACCAACAACCACCATTTCCTCCAATTCCAGCTTTTCTTCTTTCAGGGTAACGTTGATCACTTTCCTGTCGCCAATTTTTTCAGTATGTTTTACACATCCGACAAACGTGAAAGTAAGGCTTTTATCTTCCGGGGCCACACTGATTTTGTAAGTTCCATCTTTTCCTGAATAAGCAGAAGCTTTGCTGACTGTGGCCATAATAGAAACGCCGGCAAAAGGCTGACCTGATTCATCGCTAACTTTACCGGTAATGATCCGGGTTTGCTGGGAGGCACTGAAAAGCGCTGCGAAAAGCAGTAACATCAAAAATAAAAATCCTGTTTTCATGATATTATCGTTTTAAAAAGTTTGTCTTTACCCTTATGATGCCGGATTCCTTTCATTTCCATAATTTTTTAATCCCATTTTTTTTGAATTACCTTTGAAACAAAAAGGCGCAGATGAAACAGGGCCGTTCAGGACAAAAATCGAATCACAATCAAACGACGGTATGATACCGGAAAAGCAAAGGGATCGTTCTGACTTTGAGGAGGATGTTCATCTGCTGAATGAGTTTCGTTCCCGGGGAGAACCGGAGATACTGGGGAAATTGTACTCCAGGTACATGCACCTGGTATACGGG
Source organism: Prolixibacteraceae bacterium (assembly GCA_027451165.1). Taxonomy (GTDB): domain Bacteria; phylum Bacteroidota; class Bacteroidia; order Bacteroidales; family Prolixibacteraceae; genus UBA1413. The sequence goes on from DAIDJX010000061.1 coordinate 2,052, forward strand.
GTTTGCCTGAAATACATGAAGGACCGCGAGGAAGCCAAAGACGGCGTAATGCACATTTTTGAAAAGCTGATCCTGGAGATTCCCCGGCATCAGATTGACAATTTCCGGAACTGGCTGCATGTGGTGACCAAAAACTATTGCCTGATGCAGCTGCGTTCCGGTATATCCCGGCAGGAAAAGTACCGGGAATGGATCAAAGATCAGCGTATTTTTATGGAAACAGCCGGTGATCTGCATCCTTTGGATAATGAAGAGCGTTATGCAGACGGGGAGGCGTTGGAAAAATGTCTGGAGAAACTGAAAGAGGAGCAAAGGAGCTGCGTTACTGAGTTCTATTATGAAAACAGATGCTACCGGGAGATCTCAGCCCGGTTGGGTATGGAAGAGAAAAAAGTGAAAAGCTGTATTCAGAATGGCAAAAGAAATCTGAAACTTTGTCTGGAAGGGAAAAATGCAGGGAAAAAACAAATACAGGATTAAAGGTTCCGGGGATTTCCTCCGTTATCACGGAGATAAGATGGACGAACGGGAAAGGAATGCTTTCGAGAAAAGCCTTCAGCAGGATCCTTTTGCTGAAGAGGCTTCCGAAGGCTTCGCAGGTATTGATCCTGAACTTGCCGGTCACGACCTTGCAGAGCTAAAGTCAAGATTAGACAGAAAAGTAATTGGAAAACCGGATTACCTTTGGTACCGCGTGGCTGCATCAATTGCTGCCGTGTTGATCCTTGCCCTGGTGTTCAGGTTTAACCGGGAGGAAAAAACGAGCGAGCAGGCTGGAACTCCTTCTGAACCCCAGGGTGTGATAGAAAGTCCAATGATCACCCAAAACAATCTGAAATCCGAAATCTCAAATCCGAAATCCGAAATCGTTAACATCGAAAGCCCGGTAATCACTGATGAGAAACAGGAATCTGCAGTCATCAAAAATCAGATGGCGGTGGCCACAGAACGGAAGGAAAAACTGAAAGCCCCGCAAAGAAGCTCTGAAACACTGGTGAAGACCGAACCGGTACCTGAGGTGATGGAAGTGAATGAACAGGAAGCGGAATTCACAGAAGTCACAGCTGCTGTGGCAGAAGCTGCACCACCGGTGAGGGCTGAAAAAGCAGAATACCTCCCGTTAAATCGCGATATCGTCCCGAGAGGCCAATCCCCTGCGGTTAAGGGGAAGATTATTTCAGCTGAAGACCATCAACCCCTTCCCGGAGTAGCTATTAACGTGAAAGGAACCAGTCAGGGCGTTGTTACCGACAGCGGCGGAAATTTTAAAATAGAAGTACAAAACCCCGGAGATAAGTCATTTGTAGCCAGTTATATCGGGATGGAGCCAAAGGAGTTCAAAGCAAAAGAAGATACCGGGGTGTTAATCAGCCTTAATCCGTCTCCCATGGCGCTGAATGAAATGGTGGTCGTCGGTTACGGCGTTAAAAAGCAGGCTAAGTCAGACGAAGAATCACCGGAAGATTATACCCCGGCACAACCGGTAAACGGCCAAACGGAATTTGACCGTTACATCCGGGATAACATGCGGCGACCCGACAGCGCCCCCAGCGGGCAAAGAGTGGTGGTAGTCCTGCGTTTCGCCGTGGAAAAAAGAGGGAAGCCCGACAGCATTGAAGTAGTCAAAAGTCCAGGTAAACCATTCACCAGCGAAGCGATCCGTTTGCTCAGGGAAGGCCCCGACTGGTTACCGGCGGAAGAGAATGGTGTGGCGAAAAAAGAGGAAGTGACGGTCCGGATCGTGTTTAAATAAGGTACCTCTCCCCTGACCGCTAAAACCCCAATGTTTACGACAATTGTCCGTGTATAATTAGGGTTGTTTGTTCTGACCCCTAAATCCCCCGCCCGAACGACTGTCGTGTTCAGTCGGGCGGGCCTAAAGGGGACCTAAAATCCGTTGTTTATCAATGTTTTAGTATCCAGATTAATTTAAGGGAACAAGTCAGCTTCTTTTGAAAATTTTTCAACTCAACACAATGATATATGAAAATAGTTCTTAACTTTGCACTTCAAAGTACTTTTAATGAAAACAACATTATCCAATCCAGGGGAAGATTTGCAAGCCATCCGCGACATCATGGAGCGGTCATCCAGGTTCTTATCACTCAGCGGATTATCAGGTATTTTTGCCGGGATATGTGCCCTGGCGGGAGCTGCAGTAGCCTGGCTTTTATATCCGGATGCCCTCCAACTGTCCTCAATACCTGCAACACCGGGAGCACATGTAGGTTTGGCGGGCAACAACCTCTTTTATTTGGCGCTTATTGCGCTATTGGTGCTGATTGCAGCAGCTCTGGGAGCAACCTGGTTCTCATTCCGGAAAGCACGAAAAGCTGGTCAGCCTTTTTGGACACTATCCACCAGGAGATTGCTCATTCATTTGTTGATTCCCATGGCAGTGGGCGGGATATTTACCATTATTCTGTTGTACCGGAACCATCCTGAACTGGCCGCCTGTGCCATGCTGGTCTTTTACGGTCTGGCGCTGGTGAACGCCGGAAAGTTCACCTTTGGGGAGATCCATTACCTTGGACTGACCGAAATTTTATTGGGTTTCCTGGCCGGAATTTTTGTACAGTACGGATTTTGGCTGTGGGCTACCGGCTTTGGACTGATGCACATCATTTACGGAGCAGTCATGTATTACCGGCATGAGCGATGAAGAATCCGATAGAAAATATCCTAAAGGTCTTTGAAAGCCGCATCAGACTGGGAATCATGTCAGCACTTATGGTGAACGAGACACTCGATTTCAATGCGCTGAAAGAGCTGCTCGGATTAACCGACGGAAACCTGGCCAGCCACCTGAAAGCCCTCGAACAACAGGACATCATTGTGGTGACCAAACAATTTGTCGGTCGTAAACCCAGCACTACCTACAAAGCCACCGGGAAAGGACGGGAATTGTTCCGACAGCACCTGGCCGCCCTCGAAGAACTGATCAGAAAACAATAATTTTTTTGAATTATAACTTTGAATTACAAAGAACTTTTAATATTAACAAAATTATGGAAACAAAAGGCATTCAGCAATTTATGAACAGTTACAGCGTGAAAATGATCATCGTTACCGGATTAGCTATTGTATTGCTGATCCCCTCTTTCCTGATCCAGGAAATCATTCAGGAGCGTATCAAGTTGAGTGAAAAGGTTAAAAATGAACTTTATGCCCAGTGGGGCGGAAAACAGGTGGTAGCCGGTCCGGTACTAAATATCCCTTACAGCTATCAGGAACCCGGAGAAAATAACCAGGCAGGCGAAACCCGGTACGGGATTGCCCATTTTCTGCCGGAAACCTTAAAAACTGATGGAGTTCTTCTTCCGGAAACCCGGAAAAGGGGCATTTATAAAGTAGCGGTTTACGAAGGAAAAGTTGCGCTGAAAGGGACCTTCGCCCGTCCTGATTTTTCCTTGCTGGATTTGAAAAATGCGCAGTTCAGCCCGGAAGCTGCCTATTTTACCATCGGCATATCCGATATGCGGGGCATCAAAAACCTTCCGGAACTCATGCTCAACGGGGAGAAATACCGGGTGGAACCTGGGGTAGCCGATACCGATCTTTTCCAGTCGGGAATCACCATTAAAACAGGTGCTGCAAATCTGGACCAGGTGCTGAATTTCGACATGGAACTGGTACTGAACGGATCAGAAGAGCTCTCCATAGAAGCCCTTGGTAAAACTTCCACCATTGCTTTGAAATCCAATTGGGCCCAACCTGCTTTTACCGGCTCCTTCCTTCCGTCGAACCGGGAAGTATCGGCCAGCGGTTTTACAGCCGACTGGCAGGTCACCCATCTGAACCGCAATTTTCCGCAGCAATGGCTCAACAATAAGTTTAAAACCAGTGATGCAGGGATGGGCGTGGAACTGCTCATTCCGGTTGATCATTACCAGAAATCAATGCGTTCGGCAAAATATGCCATCCTCTTTATCGCCCTCAACTTCATCATCTTTCTGTTTATTGAAATCAAAAGCAAAGTCAGGATTCACCCCTTCCAGTATGCGCTGGTGGCTTTTGCCCTGCTGATCTTTTATGCCCTGCTGACCTCCATCGGGGAACAGATCGGATTTAACCTTGCCTACTTCATTTCAGCCTTTGCAGTCACGGCGCTGATCACCTGGTATGCCAGGTCCATTCTGAAAGAAGTGCGCCCGGTGGCCTGGGTCACCCTGCTTCAAACGGGTCTTTACCTTTTCCTTTTCACCATTCTCCAATTACAGGATTATGCCCTCCTGGCCGGAAGCATAGGTCTGTTTGTCATTCTGATCATTATCATGAAAGCTTCACAGCAGATTAAATGGTATGCTGATGAATCATAATCAGGGTTTTGCATTTATCCGTCTGAAAAGGCCATACAGGGAATGTATGGCCTTTTTTGATTTTGTCTGAATAATATGATTTATATCATGAGTTTCTTATCCATTTACCCTATTTTTGTGAAATTCTATTTTATACGGTGGAAATATTTTCTGAAAAGAAAGTGATTTCTCACGGATAAAGCAATCAGATCGGTATGGAAATTTTATAAGAAAAGTATGGCGAAAATTTTCATCTGCATCAGATCTCCCGGTTCGCGCTGTTAAGGTCGTATTATGACCATAACCGGCAGATCATGAAGTATTCCTGTTACAAATCCCGAAGGAATCCCAATTTGATCAATTTGCTGAATAAAAAACAACACTTCAGTGATTTGTGGTTATGTCCTAGTTGTATATGACCGGTACCGCATTCTTTTTTCATAAATTCAACAATACAAAACCAATCTGCTCCGGAATTGACCGGATAAAGCAAACCATTAAAATCGAATCAATGAAAAATTTACACAAAAACAAACTGTGCATGCAGCCACCCTGCTGGCATGTACGGAAGACTAAACCAATCACCCTGCTCCTTTCCATTTGCCTGATTATGATGAGTTTCACCGGCATCGCCCAACAACGGACGATTTCAGGAAAGGTAACCGACTCCCAAAACCAGCCGCTGCCGGGGGTAACGGTGGTGGTTAAAGGAACGACCCAGGGAGTGGTAACCGATGCCGGCGGTAGCTATTCGTTGCGCAATGTTTCCCAGGGAGCAACCATCCAGTTTTCTTTTGTCGGGATGAAAACCAGCGAAGTGCTGGTTGGCAGTCAGTCGAAGATTGATGTCAGGTTGGAAGAAGAATCCATCGGTCTCGAAGAGGTAGTGGCCGTAGGCTACGGAACGCAGAAAGTGACCACTGTAACTGGTTCGGTGAGTGATGTAAAGGGGGAAAAGCTGATGGCAGCGCCATCGATCAACTTTTCCAATTCCATCACCGGCCGTTTACCGGGAGTGGTAGCCTATACGCGTTCTGGTGAACCCGGAAGTGATGGTTCCACCATTCGCATCAGGGGCGCCAATACCCTGGGTGACAATTCTCCCCTTATCGTGGTCGACGGAATTGCCAGCCGCGGTCTGGAAAGGCTTTCTTCCACTGATATTGAAAGTGTTACCGTACTGAAAGATGCTTCCGCAGCCATTTATGGAGCCAGGGCAGCCAACGGAGTCCTTCTGATTACCACCAAACGAGGGCAAAAAGGTACCCCAAAAGTGGAACTGACTTATAATGAAGGCTGGAGCATGCCTACGGTTATTCCGGAATGCGCCGATGCAGCCACCTATCTTGAAATGCTGAATGAAATCAGTGTATATGCCGGGCAGCAACCCAAGTATACTGCAGAAATGATACAGAACTACAGAGATGGAAAAGATCTCTGGAGATACCCGAATACCGATTGGTATGAGGAAACTTTTCAGAATGCAGCTGCCCAGCGGTCAGCCAATGTCTCAGTCCGGGGCGGTCAGGAGAAACTGAATTATTTCATTTCAGCCGGTACACGCTTCCAGGACGGTATCTATAAGAACAGCGCCACCTATTACAACCAGTCCAATTTCAGGATCAACCTGGACGGTCAGCTGTCGGAAAATGTCAAATACGGGGTGGATGTCGCTGCCAGAGAAGTCATCAGAAATTACCCCACAAGGTCGGCAAGTGACATTTTCTCCATGCTCCGCAGGGGGAAACCCAACATGCCGGCATACTGGCCAAACGGGAAAAACGGCCCGGATATCGAATACGGGAACAACCCGGTGGTGGTTACCACCAACCAAACAGGATACGACAGAAACAAAAGCACCAACCTGGAAACAAAAGCCAACCTGGAAATCAAAATTCCGTGGGTGAAGGGGCTTTCTCTATCCGGTAATGCCTCCATGGACTGGCAGGTGGAAAACAACAAGCGCTGGGAAATTCCCTGGTTCCTCTATTCCTGGGATGGGGTCACCATGGGAAGCAATGGAGAACCGCTTTTGGTGGAAGGGAAAAAGGGATTTACCAGCCCGGAACTGGAACAAGACATGGACGACACCAAAAGGATCACCCTCAATGGCCTTATGAATTACCAGACCAGTATCAATGACCGGCACAACCTCAGGTTTCTGCTGGGTACAGAACGGGTAACCGGTGAGTCAATGGAATTCTCAGCCTTCAGAAAATACTTCGTCTCCTCCTCCATCGATGAACTCTTTGCCGGTGGGGATGCTGAAAAAACCAACAGCGGCGCCTCATCCAGCGAAGCCAGGATGAACTATTTCGGTCGTTTCAACTATGACTACCTAAGTAAATACCTGTTTGAATTTGTGTGGAGGTATGATGGTTCCTATATTTTCCCGGAAGAGAAGAGATTCGGATTTTTCCCGGGTGTGTCCCTCGGTTGGAGAGTTTCAGAAGAAGGTTTCTGGAAGGGCATCAAACCAGTGGTGGACTATTTCAAAATCAGGGGCTCCTGGGGACAGACCGGGAACGACCGGATCGACACCTATCAGTTCCTTTCCAGTTATGGATTTCTGACCGGGACAAGCGCCATCTATGTGTTCAACCAAAGCGTGGAAAACAAATTGTTGAATGAATTGCGCATTCCCAACACCAATGTCACCTGGGAAGTAGCCAATCAGGCCAACATCGGGTTCGACGGTAGCATGTTGAACAAAAAATTGTCCTTTTCAGCAGAATATTTTTACAACAAACGTACAAATATCCTCTGGTACCGGAATGCCTCGGTTCCTTCTTCCAGCGGGCTGACATTACCCAGGGAAAACATCGGGGAAGTCGCTAACCAGGGATTTGAAGTCCAGGTGAATTACCACAACAACATAGGGGATCTGAACTATACGCTGGGCGCCAATTTCAACTACAACCACAACGAAATCCTGTTCTGGGATGAAACTCCGGGAGTTCCGGAATATCAAAAATCAACAGGTAGCCCCATGAATGCAAACCTCTATTATGAGGCCATCGGTATTTTTAAGGATCAGGCAGCAGTAGATGCTTATCCGCACTGGACCGGTGCCCGCCCGGGTGATGTCATTTTCAAAGACGTCAATGACGACAAGATCATCGACGGACTGGACAGGGTCAGAAATAAAAAAACCGAATTACCTACGCATACCGGCGGATTTAACATTGACCTGGAATATAAAAACTTTTACTCCAGTATTTTCCTCCAGTGGGCTGCCGGAGCTGTCAGGTATGATTATTATGAAATGCAGGGGGAAGTCGGAAACTTCCTGGTCAGGGATGTGGAAGGCCGCTGGACGGTCGACAATCCCGACGCTACCAAACCCAGGATCTGGAACAGGTATTCCGAATACTGGCGTAACTATCAAAATACCTACTGGTTACAGGAATCTGACTACCTCCGGTTGAAAAACCTGGAACTGGGTTATAACGTTCCGAACAATATCTGCGACAAGGTCTACCTGAAGGGAGCAAAAGTCTATTTCACCGGCCTGAACCTTCTGACCTTTACCAAAATCAAGGATTTCGACCCGGAAACTACTTCTGCCACAGCTTACCCGCTAAATAAGGTATTTAACCTGGGTGTAACTTTAACCTTTTAACGGATTGAACAATGAAAAAGATAAAATTTCTCAGCTTATTGGCAATAAGTATTTTATTGCTCTCTTCCTGCAGTAATGAATTTCTGAATACCGAACCTTCCACAGAATTTTCAGAACTGACGGTATGGAATGATCCGGCTTTGGTTGAAACATTTATTAACCAGATGTATTACCGTCTGGATGAACCCCTGACCGACGGCAGAATGAAAGCCAATTATGTGGATGAAGGCCATTACAGGGGGAACAGCAATTCCCGCAACTTCAACCGTTCCAACATTACCGTGGACAACATTCCGGGATGGGGAACCAACAGGTATCGTTCCTGGGCCGATTTGTACAAATCAATCCGGTATTGCAACATTTTCTTTGCCAACGTGGATAAAGTGCCGTTTTCAACAGGTCTTGTTGACGGGAAAACGCCAAAAGACAGAATGACCGGCGAAGTGCATTTCCTCCGGGCTATGTTTTACAATAACCTGGTTTGTGATTATGGCGGAGTTCCGCTGATTACCGATGTTTTTTCTCTGGAGGATGAGTTTGCCGTTCCGCGGAATACCTATGCCGAATGTATTGATTTCATTGTCGGGGAATGTGACAAGGCTGCATCCATGTTGCCCGATAAAAATTCCGGAGTAAACAATGGCCGGGCCACCAAAGGAGCTGCGCTGGCCCTGAAATCGAGGGTTCTGTTGTATGCCGCCAGTGACCTCCACAACAAATACACCTTTGCGGGGTATGCCAATCCTGAACTGATAGGGTATACCAGCGGAACTCAGGCTGAGCGCTGGCTGAAAGCCAAAAACGCTGCTAAAGCAGTCATTGACCTGAACCTGTATTCGTTGTATAAAGCCAATCCTGCTGCAGGAGAGTCGGTTGCAGATAATTATGCCAATATTTTCCTGTCCAAACAGACCGAAGAAGATATTTTCATTAAGTTCTTCACAACAGCCATGGGGTCAAGATGGGGCCTGTATACCAGTCCGAACGGTTACCACGGCTGGGGTACCAATGCTCCGATCGGCAACCTGGTCAATGATTATGAAATGGCGGATGGCACAAAATTCAGCTGGAGCAATCCGCAACAAGCCGCTGAACCCTATAAAAACCGGGATCCACGTTTTTACGCGACCATATTTTACGATGGAGCCCCCTGGCGGGTACGGCCTGATGATGTCAAAGGGATCGACCCGAAAAATAAAATCCAGACCGGTGTCTGGCAGACCTGGGATTCGAATGCCAACAAAATGAAGGAAGTATACGGTGTGGATACCCGGAAAAGTCCGATTGAGGACTGGAACGGTTCTTACACCGGGTACTATTGCCGGAAATACATCGATCCCAACAATGATGCACAGTATGTAAGCCAGTCGATTACCTGGCGCTTTATCCGCTATACCGAAGTGCTGCTGAACTATGCTGAAGCCTGCATTGAACTTGGGGAAGATCCGGAAGCACGTACGTACATCAATATGATCAGGAAAAGAGCAGGTATGCCGGGGTTAACCGAATCCGGAAATGACCTGCGGGAAAGATACCGGAACGAACGGCGCATTGAGCTGGCTTTTGAAGACCACCGTTTTTATGATGTCCGTCGCTGGATGATCGGCCCCAAAGCCTATGTAAATGCACTGGCTGCCAATGTGGTGTATAAACTGAATCCGGATAAAACAACGGCAACAATACCGACCGTAACTCATTTTGTGTATGAAACATACTCCTGGAACGACAAGGCTTACTTCCTGCCCATTCTCAGGGACGAAATGAACAAAAACAACAAATTGATCCAGAATCCGGGGTATTAAACTCAGGATGAATTGATTATAACTGATAAAATTTCGGATTTCGGATTTTCGATTTCGGATTATTGTATACAGTTTGTATTTATTTCCTCTGTGTAACTCTGTGATTCCTCTGTGAAACTCTGTGTAACTAAAATAGTTGCACAGGGTTCACAGAGTGTACAGGTGACCAACATCATAATTATGTCCGATGAAAAGTAAGATATTAAGTATAATTTTCTGTTTATCAACCAGTTTCCCCACACTTTATGCCCAGGGAAAACCCTTTGCCATTGAACACGGCCCCTACCTTCAGGGTTTGACGGAAAACGGGGTGACCATTGTCTGGACGACCAACCGGAAAGCCATCTCCTGGATTGAACTGGCCCCCGACGATTCCACCCATTTTTACCTGACGGAAAGGCCTCGTACCTATGCGGAATCTTTTGGGTTTAAAATGGTCGATTCCCTGCACATGGTGACTTTGAAAGGACTGAAGCAAAATACGACCTACCGGTACAGGATATATTCCCAGGAAGTGCTCAGCCATGTGGGCACCAAAGTTACCTATGGCGAGGTGGCGGCCAGCAATGTCTACCGCTCCAGACCACTTAAATTCACCACCGCCAATCCCGGGAAAAAAGAAATGAATTTTCTGGTTCTGAACGATATCCACGGCAACAATGAGTTGATGGAAACTCTCCTGAAGGGAACTGACTGGAAGAAAACCGATCTGGTTTTTTTCAATGGCGACATGACCAATGATATCCGTTCCGAGGAACAGTTGTTCGGCGATTTCCTGGACAAAGCGGTGGAACTCTTTGCAAGGGAAACCCCGATGTACTATGCCCGGGGTAACCATGAAACCAGGGGAAATTTTGCCACGACCTTCCCCAAATACTTCCCGGCACCCGGAGGACAACTTTATTACCTTTTCCGGCAGGGCCCGGTTTGCTTTCTCGTATTGGATTGCGGGGAAGACAAACCCGACTCTGATCTGGAATACAGTGGAATCGTAGCTTTCGACCGCTATCGCGACCAGCAGGCGGAATGGCTGAAAAACGCCGTTAAACAGAAAGAATTCCTCGATGCCCCCTACCGGGTGGTCATTATCCACATGACTCCGTTTGGTGGTTGGCACGGAGAACAGGAAATCGAACAAAAGTTCATTCCCCTGCTGAATTCAGCGGATATTGACGTGATGCTCTGTGGCCATCTGCACCGGTATATCCACCGGAAGGCGGGAAACGGAATTAATTTCCCGGTGATCGCCAATGCCAACCGCGCAGTGATCAAAGCTGCTGCCAATCAGCAGCAATTGGTGATTGAGGTCGTGGATGCGGAAGGTAAGACCCTCGATACGCTGAAAATTTCTCCTGAAAAGTAAAATTAAACCTGCCGTGACCCTCCTTCCCGGGAAATATTCCGGGCAGTTAGCTCAGTTGCTGGCGAATTGTTATCTTTGTTAAGTGCCGAAAACGGTAGATCCCGGTCAGGAAAAACGGGCAGAGGGTTACGGCAGGTTTGTTTTATCAATACTTCAACATCATGACCAGTAATTACGGCAATTTATCCAATGTCCTGAGAAATAAATCGGCAGTCAGACTGATTATCATCGGGACAACCCTGTTATTTCTCATTATTTTACAGCCCTGGGTTCAGATCGGTCCCGGGGAAAGGGGTGTTGTGCTCAATTTTGGAGCGGTGAAACCAACGGTTTTGGGTGAAGGGCTTCATTTCAGGGTTCCCATTCAACAAAAAATTATCCACATGGATGTCAAGGTGCAGAAAGCCTCGACCGATGCCAGCGCTTCTTCTTCCGACCTTCAGGAAGTGAGCTCTACAGTAGCCATCAACTACCACATCATACCCGACAAGGCAAATGTCGTATATCAGACCATCGGTACCGAATTCAAGGAAAGGATCATTGACCCGGCCGTCCAGGAAGTGGTAAAGGCTGTTTCCGCCCGCTACACGGCGGAGAACCTGATCACCAAGAGATCATCGGTAAGTGATGCCATGAAATCCACACTTACTGAACGATTGTTGACTTACAACATTGCTGTGGATGCCTTTTCCATTGTGGAATTCAGTTTCTCCAAGCTGTTTATGGATGCCATCGAAGCCAAACAAACAGCAGAGCAGCTCGCATTAAAGGCGGAACGCGACCTCGCCCGAATCAAGATTGAAGCGGAGCAAAAAATTACCTCAGCACAGGCAGAGGCTGAAGCCCTGAGGTTGCAGCGTTCCAATATTTCCAGCGACCTGATCGAACTC